>USHI01000001.1 GCA_900554405.1 uncultured Eubacteriales bacterium
AGTATGTTTTCGGCGAAAGGCTGCTTGTCCAGAACCCGCCCATGCCGCCGCTCACCCGCAAGGAGCTGGATGCGGTCTATTCGCTCCCTTATATGCGGACATACCACCCGATGTACGAAAGCGCCGGCGGTGTTCCCGCTATCGAGGAGGTGCGGTTTTCCATAACTCACAACCGCGGCTGCTTCGGCGGGTGCAATTTCTGTTCCATTGCCTTTCATCAGGGGCGCACGGTCACATCACGTTCTATTGCATCCTGCGTGGAGGAGGCACACCGCATTGCCTCCATGCCGGATTTCAAGGGCTATATACACGATGTCGGCGGGCCGAGCGCGAACTTCCGCGCCAACAATTGCGAAAAGGCAAAAAAGTTCGGCGTGTGCAAGGGCAAAAACTGCCTCACGCCGAAGGTCTGCCCGAATATGCGTGTCGATCACAGCGAATATATCGAGCTGCTCAAAGCCATCGAGGCGGTGCCGGGTGTAAAGAAGGTCTTTATCCGCTCCGGGCTGCGGTATGATTATATTCTTGCGGATAAAAACAATGCCTTCTTCCGCAAGCTTGTGAGTGACCATATAAGCGGGCACCTGAAGGTTGCGCCGGAGCATTGCTGCAACAATGTTCTTGCGCTTATGGGCAAACCGCCGATCGAGGATTACGACAGATTCAAAGCCGAATTTGCACGGCTCACAAAGGCGGCGGGGAAGGAACAGTATATCGTTCCCTACCTCATGTCATCCCACCCCGGCAGTACGCTCGGCTCTGCCGTGGAGCTGGCTGTTTACCTGAAAAAGAACCGATTGAACCCGGAGCAGGTGCAGGATTTTTATCCGACACCCGGCACGGCATCCACCTGTATGTTCTATACCGGTATCGACCCGGAAACCGGCAGGGAGGTGTATGTTGCCCGCGATTACGAGGAAAAGCGTATGCAGCGTGCGCTTTTGCAGTTCGCCCGCCCGCAGAACGCCGAAATCGTCCGCAAGGCGCTTCGGCTTGCCGGCAGGGAGGAGCTTATCGGCTATTCGCCGGAATGCCTTGTCCGCCCGGCGCAGCCACCCCGCGGCAAGGGTATGCAGCCGGGGAAGGGCTTCCGCGGCAAGGGCAACGGCAACGGAGGCGCACAAAAGCAGCACAAGCCCGAAAGGCGTAAAAGAAAATAAAAAAGACCCCCTTTTACACGGTATTCCACCGCCGCGCAAAAGGGGGATTCTTTATGAGGAGAACATGGTTTCGGATACTAAATAACTTTTGAAAGAAATTCCTGCAAACGTTTGTTTTTCGGGTGATTGAAGATATCGTCCGGAGTTCCGCTTTCCAGTATTTTGCCGTTGTCCATGAAAAGGATACGGTTTGCTACCTCGCGGGCAAACGCCATTTCGTGCGTGACAATGACCATTGTCATGCCCTCGGCGGCGACCTGCTTGATCAGATCCAGCACTTCGCCCACCATTTCCGGGTCCAGAGCGCTTGTCGGTTCGTCAAACAGAATCATCTTCGGGTTCATCGCAAGCGCCCGCACGATGGCGATCCGCTGCTTCTGCCCGCCGGAAAGCGTGCTGGGATAACAGTCCGCCTTGTCCGCAAGCCCGATCCGCGCAAGCAGCCTTTCGGCATTCGCCTTTATATCCGCGCGTACTTTTGCCTTGTCGGCAACAGGCAGCTTGTTTTTGGAAAACAGGTTGTGCCGCAGGGCTTTTTTGCGGTCGGAAAAGGCAACGTAAAGCGGCGCGAGCATGATGTTTTCGAGCACCGTTTTGTTGTTGAAAAGGTTGAAGCTCTGGAATACCATCCCGATATGCCTGCGGCTGATATTTATATCCACCTTCATATCGGCAAGATCCTTGCCTTCGAAATATATCGAACCGCCCGTCGGGTCCTCCAGGCAGTTTATACAGCGCAGGAACGTACTTTTCCCGCTCCCGGAGGGGCCTATAACGGCGACTTTTTCGCCCTCCGCGATCTCTGCGGATATCCCGTCGAGAACATTCAGCTTCCCGAAGCTTTTTTTGAGATCAACGATTTTTATCAACCTTGGAAAGCCTCCTTTCGAGAATTCTGATGATATAGGTTATCATCAGTACAAGCACAAGGTATACCGCCGCAAGCATCAGATACGGTATGACATATTCGTAGTTCGCATCCCCGATCTGCTTGAATGCTTTTGTGAGGTCGATGACCGTGATAAAGCTGACGACCGAGGTCTCTTTTATAAGCGAGATGAATTCGTTCCCGAGCGTGGGAAGAATGTTTTTTATCCCCTGCGGGATAACGATCTTCATCATGGAGGCGTTGTATGTCAGCCCCAGCGCGCGTGCCGCCTCCATCTGACCGGGGTCGACCGCCTGCATACCGCTTCGCATTATTTCCGAAACGTATGCGCCGCTGTTCATGCCGAAGATGATTATGGCTACGATCATCGAATCGAGCTTGACACCCATTGCGGGGAGAAGGACATAATAACCCACAAGCAGCTGCACAACGATCGGCGTTCCGCGGAATATCGCAACATAAACGTTGCATATGCCCGAAAGTATTTTCGGCAGCAGCTTGTATTTCGGATAAAGCCGCACCGCGGCGATGATAATGCCTATGATAATGCCGATAAGAAGCCCGAAAACCGCTATGCGCAGAGTCGCGGAAAGACCGCTTAACGCGGTCTTCCAGCCTTCACGCTCTATGAATTTGTAGCAAAATGCGCTCCACTCTTTGCTCATTTTATATCCTTGATCTTGCTGATGACCTGTTCCGCCGTGGTGCAGTCATCAAAGTAGTGGTCATCCTCATTGCAGACAATGACCTGCGATGCGGAGTAGTAGGAGTTCGAGAAGCTTACGAGCTTTGCACGGGTCTCGTTCACCGTCATGCCGGCGATAGCGCAGTCGATGCCGTTCTTGCCGACAGAGGTGGGGATAGCGTCGAAATCGGTTTCGACAACGACAAGCTCCTTGCCGAGCTTTGCGGCGATAAGGGAGGCGATCTCTATATCAATGCCTGCGACCTTGTTGCCGACGGTGAATTCAAAGGGAGCAAAGGAAGCGTTTGTGGCAAATACAAGCTGATCCTTGCTTTCGTCTACGGTGCCGTAATCAAAGGTATCGCCGTTCCAGTCTGCGGAGTTGCCGCCGAAATCGGTGTACTTTTTGACAATTTCATCGACATTGATCTCGGCAAGCGCGGAATTGATCTGGTCAAGAAGCTCGGGCTGAGCCTTGTCCACGGCTATCGCGTAAAGCTCTTCGCCGCTGAGCGCGATATCGATCATCTTGACACCGCTTGCGGCGGAGACGATGTTCTTTGCAACGTCGCGGTCGATAACGACATAATCAAGGTTTCCGGCTTTGAGATCCGCAACCGCAAGAGGGCCGGTCTCGTAAGCCTTGCCTTCGAGGTTGGGGAAGCCTTCGAAATCCCAATCGGGATCGCCCACAATGTAGTAGAAACCGGTGGTGCCGGCCTGGGCGCCGAATTTGTTTCCGGAAGCCTTCGGGGCGGTGCTGCCGTCCCCGGCGGTGCTTCCGGCGGCGGAGCTTTCGTTTTCGTCTTTGTTGCAGGCGGTCAGCCCGGCGCAGGTTATAACTGCGGTGAGCACAAGCAGTATAGCAAGCAGTTTTTTCATTTCGGTGTTTTCCTTTCGGGTGTAGGTTTTGTTGATGTGGGCATTATAACGCATAAATATGCGCATGTCAATAGGATATTTGCAAAAATATTCAACAAAAGCGGATGAATATACATTCGACTGGATGTCAAAATGCACAAAAACGCCCATATCACCGCCGTTTGGCGCTCTGCCCGGGCGGATAATATGCGCGTTTTATGTATGAAAGTGCGTTTTATGCTGTATAATCGTGCGGATTATGCGTTGTGCTTATATAATTCGTCGCGCAATGCAGAGCATTCGGCGGCAAACCGGCTTATTGAATAATTCTCATAAGGAACTATCCCGGTGCTGAATTCATCGTTAAGCGGTTCTTTCAGATCGGCGGGGATTCCGGCGGCGCCGTGAAGCGCGCCCAGAACCGAGCCGATGGTAGCGCCGTTGCAATCGGTATCGAACCCGCACTCTATGGCAAAGCAGATGCTTTCGCGGAAATCGCCGCGGCAGAAGAACATGGCGCTTATACATATCTGCGCGTTGTTGATCGTGTGGACGGGGTGGTATTTCTTCGCCTCTGCGATCACCTGTGCGATGTATTCCGCACGGTCGGTCGCGGCAAGCGCGCTTTCCCGCGCGGCAAGAGCGGCTTCGTAAAAGCGGCTCTTCTTGGGTACGACAGCCAGAGCTTTGAAGAAGCACTCATCGAGGCTGCTTTCGGTGAAAGCGGCAGCGATCATCGCGGCAAAGAACATTTCGCCGTAAATGCCGTTCTTGACATGGGAAAACCAGGCGTCTTTATATGCCGCCTCCGCGGCTTTTCCCGGCATCCCCGCCTGGATATAGCCGAACGCATCCGCGCGTATCTGTGCGCCGATCCATTCGCGGTAGGGATTCAGGTAGGTATTCACCTTCGCTTCGCGCATCAGCTCCATGGCATTGGGGACACGAGACCAGGGGAGAATTCCGTCGATATTGGCAAAGTTCAGGTATGCCTGTGTTTCAGCCGTACATACCTCGCGGAAGGGGAGCTTGTGAAGCCACATTTCGGCAACGTCGCAGCTGTTGAAATCCGCGCCGTGGCTGCGCTGAACAAGATAGTTCAGCACGGTGTAGCGTATATCATCGTCCGTCGGCATACGGCATATTTTTTCGTCCGTCGCGCCTCCTTCGTTGCGCTCCGTGCCGGAAACCGTCGGCACAAAGCCGCGGATCGGGTATTTGCCGGCATTTTTATACCATTCGGTTATTTTTTCCGCCGACCAGCCCTCCACCGGCTGCCCGATGGCTCAGCCGAGCCATGCGCCGTGGAAGCGGTCCGCATCGATCGCGGTGTATGCCTCCTCCTGCGGGAAATCGCATTCGGCTTTGATCCCGTCAAGCTCCGTCGGTTCGCTGTAAGCAAAGCCTTCCCGCATGGGCGCTTGCTGCATCTCCCCGTAAAAAGCCATCAAAGCGGTTTTGTCCGTGCCGCAGGCATCAATGCGGGCGTTTGCCGCGGCGCGGTCGATATCGCGCCCTTCCTCATAAAGTTGTGTTGCTTCGAGCCTCAAAAGAGAAATAAGCGGTTCGTAGCCTGCCATGAAAACATCCTCCAAAAATCGATTCTTTCGTTTATTTTATTGTATTTCCGCCGGTGCGGTCAATGCGTTCGGTATTACGGCGCGATTGCTGTCATTTCGTTTCGGCGATATAAAAATACGGGCTGGACGGCGAATTGATTATTCTGAATTTCGCGCAGCAGTATTTGTGCCTGTCGAGCTGTGCGAGCCGCCTGCCGATCAGCTCGCCTTCAAGCTCGCCCTCCGGGTGCCCGGGATACACGGCGATAAGCAGTATCCCGTCCGGAGCGAGCAGCCCGAGCGCCGTGTCTATCGCCGCAAGAGTGGTTTCGTGCCTTGTGGTAATGCTTTTATCGCCGCCGGGCAGCCAGCCGAGGTTGAACATTCCCGCCTTTATCGGGCGGTCGATGTATTTTGCGGCATTGTGGTGCGAATCGCAGATCAGCGTGTAATTTTCGGGAGCGTTGTTTTCCTCAAGCCGCTTTCTTGTGCTTTCGAGCGCTCCTTTCTGAATGTCGAAGGCAAAAACCTGCCCGCCTTCGCCCACCGTTTGGGAAAAGAAAAGCGTGTCGTGTCCGTTGCCCATCGTGAAATCGGCAACGGTGTCGCCCGCGCCGATGTGTTTGAGTATAAAGCTTTTTTCGGTTTCCAGAATATCAAGCATAAAAGTACCAAAACAGGGCTGCCGCATTATTTATGCGACAGCCCGGCTGCCATTTTCGGTTATTTGTTCGGGTGAATATATACGCGGTTGCCGGTCTTGCCGCTTTCGTAAATGCCGCAGATCATTTCCATTGTCTCGTATGCGCTTTCCACGGGGATAAACATCTTTTCGCCGGTGGCAAGGCATTCATAGAAGTTGTTGATCTGGTGGCAGTGGTTCACGCCCCAGTAGGATTTCACGTTGCCGTAACCGAAATCTTCGTTCGGACGGTCGGCTTTCAGAACTCTGCCGTCGTTCAGGCGGATCTCTGCACGGTCGGCTTCTAGCTTGGCAACGCCGTTTTCGCAATAAAGCTCTATATAAACATCGGCATCATAGCCGTAGTAATTGATAGCGTGAAAGTTGGCAAGAAGCCCGTTGTCGAAGCGGATAACGCCCTCCGCGGTGTCCTCGACATCGATCTTGGCATGGCCGCGGTTTGCGATCGTCGCATAGACGGATTCCACGGGGCGGTTGACAAGGTAACGCATCATGTCGAGCGTGTGGATGGCCTGGTCGATTATAACGCCGCCGCCTTCTTTATCCCATGTGCCCTTCCAATCGCTGCTGCCGTAGTAGGAATCGCTGCGATCCCAGGTGACATAGCACTTCGCGGAAAGAATCCTGCCGAGCGTGCCGTCGTCAAGAAGCTGCTTTGTAAGCACGGTGCCGGCATTGTAGCGGTTCTGGAAAATGCAGGCAAGCGTAACGCCGCATTCGTTTGCGGTGTCGATCATTGCCTTGCTGTCCTCCAGCTTGATGGACATGGGCTTTTCGGTCAAAACGTGCTTGCCGCGCTTCATGCATTCGATCGCGACGATGGGGTGGAGATAGTGGGGCAGGCAGATATGGACAACGTCGATATCCTCTTTATCGAGCATCTCTTTGTAGTCGTAATAAGCCTTGCAGCCGAATTCCTTTGCCTTTGCGTCCGCGCGGTCCTTTTTGTTGTCGCACACGGCGACAAGCTCCGCATTGGGGCAGCGGGTTATGCTCACTGCGTGCATCGGGAAAATATTGCCGCAGCCGATAACCGCGGATCTGAACTTTTTCATAATGTTACCTCTCGAAATTCTTCAATTATAGTGCCAATATAGTGCCAATCGGATTATAGCACAAAAATATCATATTGCAAGTGTTTACCGAAAAAAGCGGGAAGGTTTTCGGGCAAAAAATTTTTTTGTCCGCTCATCCGCGGCGGAATATGCGGTTGATCGCGGAAAAGTAATCCTTATCTATATTATCCACCGTTTCGCGCGTGGTGCGGAACAGCCATTTGCCGCTGTCATCCCCGGGGGTGTTCATGCGCGCATCACTCCCGAAGCCGCACATATCCTGAAACGGGATCACCGCCGTTTCCGCCGAGGAGCGCCAGACCGTTTCGATAATGCTCCTGCACGCGGGAGCATTGTATCCGCCTCTGCCCCATTCGCCGCCGGCAAACGAGCAGTATTCAAGCGCGAAATCGCGTTCCTCCGGTGCTGCCTCCCACAGCCAGCCGAGAAGCGTGTTGTTGTCGTGCGTGCCGATATAGGCAACGCAGTTTTTGGGATAATTGTGCGGCAGATGGGTGGAATCGGCATGCGGGTCGAACCCGAACTGTATAATCCGCATCCCCGGGAAGCCGGTGTCATCCAGCAGCTTTACCACATCCTCGCCGTAAACGCCGAGATCCTCTGCGATAATGGGCAGCTTTCTGCCAAGCGATTTTTCGGCCGCGGCAAACAGTGCCTTTCCCGGACCATTTTCCCATTTGCCCTCGCGCGCGGTCACCGCATCTGCCGGCACGGTCCAATAGCTTGCAAAAGCGCGGAAATGGTCGATACGGAGAATGTCGTAAAGGCTTAGCGAATGCTTTATGCGCTCTGTCCACCATTTATAACCGGTTTCGGCGTGGTATGCCCAGTTGTACACCGGGTTGCCCCAAAGCTGCCCATCCTCCGAAAAATAATCCGGCGGGACTCCTGCGACCTTGCTCGGAAGGCAGGTATCCTCATTCAGCTCGAAAAGCTTCGGATTTGCCCATACATCCGCGCTGTCGAGCGAAACGTATATCGGTATATCCCCGATTATCTCCACGCCGATATCATTTATCCTTCGCTTTACGGAATTCCATTGCGATTCGAAAATATACTGCACGAACCCGTGAAACAGCATTTCGCCGCGCAGCTCCGTCATGAGCGGTATCGCTTCGGAATAACGGCTTCCGCGGCTCCATTGCCAAAAGGGCTTGCCGCCGTTTTCGGATTTCAGCGCGCGGTACAGGCAGTGGTTCACAAGCCCGCGTTCGCCCATAAAACGCATCAGCCCTTCCTTTTCCGTCTCGCTCAGGCGTGAAAATGCCTTGCGCAGCAGTGCGTTCCGCGCTTTTCGCGCAAAGCCGTAATCGGCGGTGTAGGGTGTGCCGGCGTATTCGTTTTCGCGCGCTTCGTCGGCGGTGACGTATCCGTCGGAGGCAAGTGTCGCCGGGGCGATATAAAGCTCGTTCCCGGCAAAAGCGCTGTCCGAACCGTAGGGTGAATTTGCATAATCCACCGGGGTGAAGGGCAGCACCTGCCACAGCGAAAAGCCCATCTGCTTTATCGCCCTTGCAAATTCAATACATTGCTCGCCGAAAACGCCGATCCCGTATCGGGAGGGGAGCGAGCTTATGCTCATAAGTACTCCGCTTTTCCTTTTTGATTCCATCATGCCCGACCTCTTGAAACGAAATTGTCACCTGTTACCAAGATTATAACGCCTGCCGCGGATTTTTTCAATACCGCTTGCCGAAAGAATGTTTACAACGCTGCTTTTCGGTGGTAAAATATAAGAAAAAACAGGAGGTATATACATGATAAAGGATCTTATCACGGCTGCAAAATACAGATTTATCTCCGGAGCGCATACCGAACTCCGCGCGCAGAACAACCGCACCCGCCGCGTGACAATGGTTTCGGGCAACCTTGTCGCAAACACAAGGAACGATCATTCCGGCGTTTCGGCGCGCGTTTACAAAAACGGGGTATACGGCTTTGCTTCGAACGCCGAATACACGGATGCTTCCGTTGCCGCCGTTATCGATGCGGCAAGCGAAAACGCCGATTTTCTCGCCGCACACGCGGGCAGGGAGGTGCCTTTGCTCGCGCCGATATCCGCCCCCGCGTTCGAGCGCGAATATCCGATCCCCGAGACCGACCAGAAGGCATATGTCGATTTCGTGCGCGGGCTGGATGATTATATCGCACGGAAGTACAAAAACCTTGCGGGCAGGACGGTTATCGCAACCGAGGACTCGCAGGAAAAGCTTTTGCGCGTTTCGGACGGCAGAGATGCACACACCGGCATATCGCGTTCCTATATTTATGTGTTCCTGAACGCCGAGACCGATTCCGGCACTCCGGTGGAGCTGTTCGATGCGTTCGGCGGAGAACACGTCTTTTCCGCCAATTTTACCGACCCGGCATTGCTTTATCCGCAGGTCGATGCGCTTTACGAGCGCATAATGAAGAAGCGCGAGGGCGTTTATGCCGATGCCGGCGAAAAGACGGTCATACTCGGCGGCATGATGACAGGTATGCTTGCGCATGAGGCTGTCGGCCATACGGTGGAGGCGGATCTTGTGATCGGCGGCAGTGTCGCGGCGCACTCGCTCGGCAAAAGGGTGGGCAGCGAGCTCGTGAATATGGTCGATTTCGCGCATACGGCTTTCGGAAAGCCCGCTCCGCTGCCTGTTTTCGTGGATGATGAGGGCACCCCCGCAACGGATGCAAGGCTTATCGAAAACGGAATACTTGTTGGCTATATGAACAGCCGCGAAACGGCATTGCGCTTCGGCATGGAGCCGAACGGTAACGCCCGTGCGTGGAGCTTTTCGGACGAACCGCTTATAAGAATGCGCAACACCGCAGTCCTGCCCGGTAAGGACAAGCTGGAGGACATGATCGCTTCCGTGGATGACGGATATCTTCTTCTCAATTCAAGCAACGGCCAGGCGGATACAACGGGCGAATTCATGTTCGGTGTTTCCTTCGGATACGAAATAAAGCACGGCAAGCTCGGCAGAGCGCTGCTGGATACGACGGTTTCGGGTGTCGCCTTCGATATGCTCAAAACCGTGGATATGGTTTCGGACGAGGTTGTTTGGGCAAGCAGCGGATTTTGCGGCAAAAAGCAGCCCATGTCGGTAGGTATGGGCGGCCCTGCTCTGCGCTGCAAGATAATGATAGGAGGTCGCTGATAATGGAAATGCTCGAAAAATACGCTTCGTTTATCCTTGAACGCGCAACCGCTCTGGGCGCCGATAAGGCGGTGTGCTCCGTCGCACGGAGTACAAAAAGGGAATTCAATGTCGACGGCGGCAAATTTTCGCTTTTCCGTACCGTTTTTTCGGATTCGGTAAGCATAACCGTATTTGTCGGCGGAAAAAAGGGCAGCGTTTCGCTCAACAAGTTTGATGAAGAAAGCCTCGGGCGCGCCGTGGAGGAGTGCATTGCTTCCGCCGAAAGCGCCGTTGCCGACACTGCTTGGGAAATAGCGGAGGGCATCGGCGAGAAGCACTTTTACAAGGGCGTTTACGAGCCGGACACCGAAAAGCTCTTCTTCCGCTGCCGCGAGCTTACGGAGGATATCGCAAAGCGGCATCCGAAAATAATGATGGAGCAGATGATCGTTTCGCACGATGCGGAAAAGAGGCTTTACCGCACCACGACCGGCAACAGCTATTACACCGTTTCCGGGTTTTATGAAATCGACCTGATGTATTCCGCGCACGAGGGCGAAAAGGCAAGCTCCTTCTTCGGCAGCTCGCAGATAACCGCGGAGCTGGATCGCCCGTTTATCGAGCTCGGGCTTATCGACACCGAGCTTTCGGCGATCGAAAATCAGATCGACACGACCCCCGCAAGCGGGAAGTATGTCGGCAGAGTGATATTTGCCCCCGGCTGCTTCGCTTCCGATGTTATCGGTACTGTCTGCGGCGCCTTTGCCGGGGATACCGTAATACTGGACGGCACATCCCTGTGGAAGAACAAGCTTTCGCAGCGCGTTGCGGATAAAAGGCTTCCCGTTTCCTTCAAGCCTTCCGACAGCCGCATTGTCTGCAAGGATAATTACAGCGGCGAAGGATATATTTCGGAGGATTTCGATTTTATCCGCGGCGGCGTTCTGCAAGGCTTTATGATCAGCCAATATGTCGCGAACAAGACGGGATTTAATCGCGCGCCGAACAGCGGCGCAAATCTTGTGGTGGAGCCGGGCACGGAATCTCTCGACGATATTATCGCACGGACCGAGCATGGGCTTCTTGTCATGCGCTTTTCGGGCGGGAACCCGGGCTCGAACGGGGAATTTTCCGGTGTCGCGAAGAATTCCTTCCACATAGAAGACGGAAAGATCGCCTCCGCTGCGGGCGAAACGATGATCAGCGGCAACCTTGCCGAAATGCTCTGCTCGCTTGCCGGGATCAGCAGCGAATTCTGTGCGGACGGCTTGAGCGTTGTGCCCTATGTCGCTTTCGACGGGATAACGATCTCCGGAAAGTAAGATATAAAAACCAAAAAGAGAGGAGCTTTTACCGGCAGGTAAAAGCTCCTTTGCTTTGCTTATGCGTTTTTACAGGCTATAAACGGGTCATACCCATTCGGAAGTCCAGCCGGATTCTGTTTCGGCGGGGTCGTACGGTTCAACAGTGTGATCCTTATTGATATTGTAGGTTCCGAAGTATGCGCGTTTGAGCAGCATGTAATCGAGCGGGGATATTTCTTCGCCCTCGGCGACACCTGCAGCTTCAAGATAAACGCCTTTCAGCTCGGCGGTGCCGAGGAAAGCTCTCTTGAGAAGGAGGTAGTCGTTCGGATCGAGCTTTCCGTTGGGGTCAAGGTCACCCATGACAACGGCGGTAAGCTCGTTACCGTTGATACGGACCTTTTTGCCGGTGGTAATAAGGTCGGTTTTATCGATAAGCTCGAATATTGTGCCGGGGAAAGCCGCTTTTGCATTTGCAACGGTGGTGTTTGCGGGAATGCCGTAAAGCTTTCCGTCGGCTATTTCGGGCTTGAAGGTGATCTCTTCGGCACCTGCAAGAATGCCGGCAAACGCGGCAAATGCCGTGATGACCGCGAGTATGAGTGCTGCTGATCTGATCTTCTTCATTGTTTCCTCCGTGATTATTTTGTGATTTATTTGATTTCGATCCATTCACAAGGATGCTCGAGAGCCTTGTTTCCGGCTTCGATAATGCCCATTACCGAAACTGTTTCAGCGTGATCGGCAAATGTTTTGCCGCTCCTGAAAAATTCGCAGAGGCTGCTGATAAAATTGGGGAAATAGTTGCTCATCTGCGGGATCTTTACCGATCTGCCGTCGGTATAATTTACGATCATCTCGAAATCGACTCCGGACCAACCGTAGTGGCTCATAACGGCTCGCCTTCCGTTCGAAAATTCGATGACCATGGATTCATATTTTCCGCTGCCGACAGACATTATGCGCTTTACATCACTGCCCATAAGAACCACGATCGGTTCTATCTGATGTATTGCATAAGTGTCGAAATTTCCGGGCCCGCGGGAATTTATGAAGCAGATTTCGTTTTTGTCGAAGCCCTGAAGCTCTGTCGCAAAGCGGAGCGCCGAGGTGGAGAAAAAGGGTGTGCCGTGCGCTTCACCGTTATCGACTATCTCCTGCGCGATCGCCCTTGTGGGGGCAAAGGTTTTATCCACATAAACGCGTTTGCCGCTCGCAAGCGGTTCGCGGCACAGCTCGAGATGGCGTTCGGGATTGTCCGGGGAAAGCACGATAATGCAATCGCTCTTTTCGACAAGCTCGGAAATCGTCGCGCAGCGTTCTACTCCGAACTTTGCGCACCATTCGTCGGTTGTCAGTCCGCCGGGTTTATCCTGTTCGGCATAAGCGTAAGCGACGGTGAATTCCTCGCCGGCTTCGTCATGGATGAACTTGGGATAATTGTTTGCGTGCCATTCATCGAGATAGTGATCAATAAAACCGATTTTCTGCATTTTCAAAGACTCCGATTTTTTGTATTTGTTTTATTTTCAAGCGAAAATATTGAACAGCCCGACTATTCCGTATGAGCCTAGCATCATGATAAGCCCTGCGCCGACAACGCCGAGTGCGATCGGCGGGAATGCCTTTTTCAGGCTGAGCCCGAGCGTTATCGCAACGAGCGAGCCTGTCCACGCGCCGGTGCCGGGCAGCGGTATCGCAACAAAGGTCAAAAGCCCCCAGAAAAGAGTCTTGTTCATTTTGCCGACCTTCTTTTCGCCGATCTCGAGTATTTTGCGGAACGGCTTGCCGATTTTTTCGAACCCGGCGAGCCAGTGCAGCACCTTGCCTCCGAAAAGAACCAAAAACGGAACGGGGAGCAGATTGCCGAGAACCGCCGCGAGAAAGCATTGCCACATTTCCAGCCCCATGCCTGCGCCGATAGGGATCGCTGCGCGGAGCTCAATTACGGGCACCATGCTTATGGCGAAAATGTAAATCAGTTTTTTGAGCATATATTGACCGTGATTGCCTGTTCTTCGCTTCCGCCCCGCCGCACCGGAAACGCGGCACGGCGGGGGAAACGGCTGTTGAGGGTTTTATCCGTGATTACTTTGTAAGAAGCTCGCGGATGTACTGAGTGCCGAGAATGTGGCGTTTGAGAAGTATGAGGTTGCCCATTGCATCGTTGCCGAGATCAGCTGCATCCTTCTGAGCATCACTGAGCGTGAGCGTGCCGAGGTATGCGCGCCTTGCATAGAGATAGTCGGTGGAATTGACAATGCCGTTCTGATCGACATCGCCCAGAACGGTGATAACAAAGCCTTCGCCGAAGTCGATCTTCATGCCGGTCTTTACAAGACCCTCGGTGACTTCCTTGCCTTCGCTGTCGAGAACGGTGAATTCGTTATCGAACATCGCCTTGAAGGCTTCGATCGTGACATTGTCGACATAGAGGCGAACCTTGCCGTCGATCACTTCGAGTTTCGCATCCGCCTTCGGAGTGAGTTCCTTTGCGGGAGCGGGGGTGACGGTGTAGCCTGCTTTGGTGACAGCCTTGTGACCGGTTACGTTAAAGCATTCTTCGGTGATGTTGTAAACACGAACGCTGTCGCCGATATTGACATTGGCAAAAGCATCCTTATTGCCGAACACGCCGATAGCGGCACCGCCTGCCGGGATGGCGACGTCGGTCTTGACACCGTCGGGTCTGCCGAGCTTGTTGTATATGCCGATGACCTTGCCTTCGGCATCAATGATCATAACAGCCCAGTAGTTCATGTCGGGGTCTTCGGTGCCGATACCGGCGGCATCGCCCAGGCGGACAAGCGCGCCGATGGTGGTCGCTTCCTTGGCTGCAAGAAGAACGGTCAGGCCGCCCTCATGCTTGTAGCCGACATAGTCGATCTTCTTCGCATCTGCGGGAAGCTCTTCAAGAGGATCGGGCTGGATCACGGGTTCGGTATAAACGGTGAAGCCGGCCTGTTCAAGCATGGCGTTTTCCGCTTTATCGTACTGTGCGCGTACGCCTTCGAGGCTCACGTTGTAAAGGGTGATCTCGGAGCCGACCCTTACAGCTTTGTGGAAGGGATTGCCGACATTGTTCTTCCAGCTTTCGGCAGTGCCGGCATGAACGCCGAGAATGTAGCTGCCTGCGGCGAGAGCGACATTTGTCTTTATGCCGTCCGGTCTGCCGAGCTTATCGTAAACTGCGGTGACCTTGAGGTTTTCGTCAAGGAGAACCACATAGTAGTAGTTGAGGTCTCTCGTGCCGCCGGAGAAGCGGAGAGTCCATTTGCCGATTGTTGTATCTTCCTTGACATAGCCGAAGAAGCTTGTGTCTCCCTGATACCAGCAGCCGATGACGGTGAGCGGGAAAGCGCCCTCGGGGAGCTGTTCCTTCTGTTCGGGCTGAACGGGTATTTCTGTATAAACGGTAAAGCCCGCGTTGACAAGCTCAACGGTGGTTTTTCTCGCCCAGAGGTCCTTAAGACCCTGTTCGTTGATGTTGCAGAGCGTGATTTCGGAACCGACCTTTACTTTTGCCGTGAAGGCAGCCGCGGGGCCGTTGATCCAATCTGCCGCCGTGCCCTTGTTGATGCCGATGACATAGCTGTTTGCCGGGATGACAACGTCGGTCTTTACACCGGGCTTGTTGCCGCTTTCGTCGGGTTCTCTGCCGGTTGCGGTGTAAACTGCAATGACCTTGTAGTTTTCGTCAAGGATGGCAACATAGAAGTAGTTCATGTCCTTGGCGGTGCCGAAGTAATTGGCGGTAAAGCCGCCGATGGTGGTCTCTTCGGCAACATAGCCGATAACGCCGACATCATTTGTGTGGATGTAGCCTGCGTGGGTGAGCTTGATCGCACCCTCGGGGAGCTCTTCCTTTTCCTCGGGCTGAACGGGTATTTCGGTATAGACGACGTAGCCGGCTTCGGTAACCGCGGTGTGGCCGGTCACATTGAAGCGTTCTTCCGTGATGTTGTAAACACGAACGCTGTCGCCGATATTTACACCTTCAAAAGCATCTGCCTTGCCGTGTACGCCGATAACAATACCGCCTGCAGGGACTGCAACGTCGGTCTTGACGCCGTCCGGCCTGCCGAGCTTGTTGTATATGCCGATGACCTTGCCTTCGGCATCAATGATCATAACAGCCCAGTAGTTCATGTCGGGGTCTTCGGTGCCGATACCGGCGGCATCGCCCAGGCGGACAAGCGCGCCGATGGTGGTCGCTTCCTTGGCTGCAAGAAGAACGGTCAGGCCGCCCTCATGCTTGTAGCCGACATAATCGATCTTCTTCGCATCTGCGGGAAGCTCTTCACGCGGAGTGGGCTGGAGGGGCTTCGGGTTGCCGTCTGCAACCGTTATTTCAAAGCCCGCGGGGCTGCATTCGTTGCCCGCAAGGTCGACACCGCGTATATCGGTGACCCTGAAGGTGAGATCGCTGCCGACGGCTGCGGCCGTGCTTGTGAATTTGAAGGTGAAGCGTGCCGACACGGTGCTGTCGATCTTACCGGCAGTTTCGTTGCCGCCGAAGGCGATGTAGTATTCGCCGGCGGTTTCGTCGAGTCTGCCGAAGCCTTCCCAGTTTTCTATGCCGCTTATAACGGCGTTGAAATTGCCTTCTTCACCCGCCTTTGTGACGGGGGTAACGAGTGCGGGATCATAGGCGAGCCTGAATTCAAGCGCCTGGATGCCGCCTTCCTGGAGAGTGATGTCCGTGACATCGAGAACGATTTCGAATTCCTTGCCGGATTCGTGCTTTGCGGCGGAATTGGTTCCGCTCAGTGTAAAGAACGCGCTTGCGGGTTCGCCGCCTTCGGCGCCGCCCCAAGTGCCATAGTCGATACCGCTTGCGAATGCGGAGATACCGGAGAATACGACCATGGAAAGAGCCAGAAAGAGTGCGAGTAGCTTTTTCATAGTGTTTGGATCCTTTCAAAAATATTTATTTTGCACAAATGCACCGGTTCTGAAAGTAATTTTATCAAAAAAACCACCAAAGGTCAAGAGCGAAAGCGAAAAATATCCGCCTTTTTTTATTGTAATTACGGGAAAGATATAGTATAATAGCAGTGATATAATAACGGGAATTATACCCGCCTGTGCAAGGAGGCAGTGCAATGTCCTATAAACGGCTCGAAAACGCGTCCGTCGCACCGTATTGCAGCATGAAGGTCGGCGGCAGGGCAAAACGCATACTTATCCCCGAAAGCATCCCGCAGCTTGCGGCGGCTGTCCGTGCCGAAGCCGAAAGCGGCGGCAGATATGTCGTCATGGGGAACTGCTCGAACGTGATATTCCCGGATACCGGATTCGACGGCACCGTGATACTCACCGGCTGTGTCAAAGGGATGAGGTCCGCCGGCTGCACACTGACAGCCGCCTGCGGCGAAACGCTTTCCGCTCTTTCGCGGGCGGCGTGCAACGCGGGCATCGCGGGTTTTGAATTCTGCTACGGCATTCCCGGCACGGTCGGCGGCGGTGTTTTTATGAACGCAGGCGCTTACGGCGGGGAAATAAGCGGTATTTTCCTGCGCGGAGTATTTCTGGATAAGGAGCTCCGCGAAGTCACGCTCGAAAAGGGCGAAATGGATTTCGGCTACCGTAAAAGCGTTCTTGCGCAAAACGGATATATACTTCTTTCCGCCGAATTTGCCGGCACGCCCGGCGAAAGCGGCGCGATACGCGAAAAGGCAGAGGGCTTCATGCGTGCCCGCAGGCAGAAGCAGCCGCTCGAATACCCGAGCTGCGGCAGCGTCTTCAAACGCCCGGAGGGGCATTACGCCGGCGCACTGATCGAGCAATGCGGTCTGAAAGGCGTTTCCGTCGGCGGCGCGTATGTTTCCGAAAAGCACGCCGGGTTTATCGTGAACAAGGGCGGCGCAACGGCTTCCGACGTTATCGCGCTGATAAAGCTCGTGAGGGATACCGTTTACGAGCGTACCGGCATAATGCTCGAACCCGAGATCCGCGTGATCGGATAGCTTCGGAGGTAACCATGTCCTTTTCTTCGGATATAAAGAAAAGCCTTTCGGCCGCGGAGATAAAAAGAGACTGCTGCCGTGCCGCTTACGAAAGCGGTCTGGGGCTGCTGCGGTTTTCGCCGGTGTGCGAAAGGGATGCCGCGCATTATCTGCGCGGGGTGTTCGTCAGGTGCGGCTCGGTTTCCGCGCCGGGGCGCAATTTCATGCTTTCGCTTTCGCTGCCGGATGCCGCCGCGGCGGAAGCCGTCGCGGGGGCGGCGATGTCCGCGGGGCTTCCCGCAAAAAGCTCGGTGCGCCGCGGCAAGCCGGTGCTGTATTACAAGGCCGGGGAAAGCATAGAGGATTTCCTTTCCTACATCGGCGCGACAAAGGCGGCGCTCGATATAATCAGCAGCAAGGTCATGTCGGATGTGCGCAATAATACAAACCGCATCTGTAATGCCGAAACGGCGAATCTCGACCGCACCGCCATCGCTTCGGCGGAGCAGTGCGAGGCGATACGGTATATAGCAAAGCGCGGTGCGATGAACGAGCTTCCGCCCGAGCTGCGCGAATGCGCGGAGCTGCGGCTCGAAAACCCGGATATGCCGCTTTCAAAGCTTGCCGAGCTCTTCCGCGAACCGGTGAGCAAATCCGGGATCAACCATCGGCTGAAAAAGCTGACCGAATTTGCGGAATTTCTCAAAACACGCTGAATCTTCAAAGCATAAAAAGGGATCAACAATGGGTTTCGTACATCTGCACCTTCACACCGAATACAGCCTGCTGGACGGCGAATGCCGGGTGAGCGATATCCCGGATGCCGTTATAAGGGCAGGGCAGAGTGCGGTTGCGATAACCGACCACGGCGTTATGTACGGTGCGGTGGATTTTTATAAAAGCTGCCGCGAAAAGGGCATAAAGCCGATCATCGGGTGCGAGGTATATGTCGCGCCGCGCTCCATGGAGCAAAAGGACAGGCTGCTCGATTCGGATTATTTCCATCTGACGCTGCTCGTGCGGAACGCGGAGGGCTACCGCAACCTGAACTCCATCGTTTCCAAGGCGTTCACACAGGGCTTTTACCGCAAGCCGAGAACCGATCTCGAAACGCTGCGCCGCCATTCCGAAGGGCTTACCGCGCTTTCGGGCTGCATTTCCGGCGCCGTGCCGAAGGCGATACTTGCGCGCGATATGTCGCTCGCACGGGAGCGTGCACTTGTTTATAAAGAGATTTTCGGCAGGCATTTTTATTTCGAATTACAGCGCCACGGGATCGAAGGGCAGCGTGAAGTCAATGCCGCGCTTGTCAATTTTTCGCGCGAGCTGGGGATCCCTCTCGTCGCAACTAACGACGTCCATTACACGACACGCGCCGATGCGCCCGTTCAGAAGCTGCTTTCGGCGATCGCCACCGGCAATACGGTGGAGGATACCGGGTTCGGGATGCAGGGGAGCGAGCATTATATTAAATCCTCATCCGAAATGGAATCGCTGTTTGCGGATATCCCGGAGGCGACGGAAAACACCGTCCGCATAGCCGACGAGTGCGATTTCGACTTCGATTTCGAAACGATGCACCTGCCCGCTTACCGCGTTCCCGCGCCGTACAATGCCGGTTCGTACCTGAAAAAGCTGTGCGCGGACGGGTTCGACACGCTTTTGCGCAGCGGAGCGATCCCGGATGAGGCGGCATACCGCGAGCGGATGGAATACGAGCTTTCGGTCATCGGCGGAATGGGTTTCAACGATTATTACCTTATTGTCTGGGATTTCGTAAATTATGCCCGTTCGCGCTCGATACCCGTCGGCCCCGGGAGAGGGAGCGGCGTGGGCAGCCTTTGCGCATATCTTCTCGGTATAACGCGGGTGGATCCGATCCGCTACGGACTGCTTTTCGAACGGTTTCTGAACCCGGAACGGGTCAGTATGCCGGATTTCGATATAGATTTCTGCGACGAACGCCGCGGCGAGGTCATAGAATACGTCACCGCAAAATACGGGGCTAACCATGTCGCGCAGATAATAACCTTCGGTACGCTTGCCTGCCGTCAGGCGGTGCGCGATGCCGGGCGTGCGCTCGGTATGAGCTATGCGGCGGTGGACGAGCTTGCGAAAATGATCCCGCGGTACGGCGGTGTCACGCTTGCGGAGGCGCTTGCCGCCAATCCGGAGCTGAAGAGCCGCGCCGAAAACGATCCGCAGGCAAAAAAGCTTATCGACTACGCCATGAAGCTGGAGGGGCGTCCGCGCAATTCCTCCACCCATGCGACCGGAGTCGTTATTACCGACGAACCGCTTGTAAACTACCTTCCGCTTGCGAAGAACGACGAAACCGTCGTGACACAGTTCACGATGAACTCCGTCGCCTCGCTCGGGCTGCTGAAAATAGATTTTCTCGGGCTGCGGTTCCTGACGATCATCCGCAATGCCGAAGCCGAAATATGCAGGAGCGTACCCGGATTTTCGGCGGAAAATATTCCGTATGACGATGCGGCGACATATGATCTGCTTTCGCGCGGGCGCTCCGTCGGGCTGTTCCAGCTCGAAAGCGAGGGGATGCGTAATCTTCTTGTGCGATTAAAGCCGCGCGATCTGGAGGATATCATCTCCGTGATATCGCTTTACCGCCCGGGGCCGGCAATGTCGATCGACACATTCCTTAAAAACCGTGCCGACCCGGAGGGGACGGAATACGCCGCGCCCTGCCTGCGCGGGATACTCGGAACAACCTGCGGAGTGATGCTTTATCAGGAGCAGGTCATGCAGGTCTGCCGAGTTATGGCGGGGTATACCTACGGTCACGCCGATATAGTCCGCCGCGCAATGGCAAAGAAAAAGCCGGAGGTAATGGAAAAGGAGCGCGAAAGCTTTGTTTCGGGCGCTCTGGCAAACGGAAACACGCGCGAAGTCGCCGAAAAGGTATTTGATACGATGAGCGAGTTCGCGAAATATGCCTTTAACAAGAGCCACGCCGCGGCTTATGCCGTTGTCGCATACCGCACGGCGTATCTGAAGGCGCATTACCCGCGTGAATATATGTGCGCGCTGCTCAATACCGTTATGGGCTATAACGAAAAGGTCGGGGAATATATATCCGACTGCGCGGAAATGGGGATCCCGCTGCTTCCGCCCTGCGTGAACCGCAGCATGACCGGCTTTTCGCCGGAGGGCGAAGGGATCCGGTTCGGGCTTGCGGCGATAAAAAACGTAGGCGGGCTTTTTGCCGAAAGGATCATCGCTTCCCGCGGGGAAAAGGGCTTTTCCTCCGTGGAATCGCTTTTGGAGCGTGTCGGCGGCAGCGGCAACGCAAAGGCTTTCGAATCGCTCGCGCTGGCGGGGGCGCTCGATTGCTTCGGCATAAAGCGCAGCAGGCTTGTCGCGGGGATGCAGAAGGCGCTGGAAACCGTCACGCGGGAACGCGGGCGCAATTCCGAAGGGCAGCAGAGTCTTTTCGGCGGTGCGGGCGACGAGGCGGCATTTGTCTTCCCGGCGGCGGATATTCCGGAGCTTTCCCGCGCGGCAATGCTTTCCGGCGAAAAGGAAAGCACCGGGCTGTACTTTTCCGGTCACCCGCTGGACGGCTTTTCCGGGGCTATAAAGGAACTCGGTGCGCTGAACAGTCCGCAAATACGGCACGGGCTGGAATCCGGCGAGATCACAAAGCGGGATACGATAAAATTTGTAGGACTTGTAACAAATAAGCGCACAAAAGTTACAAAGAAAAATGATATAATGGCGTTTGTGACGGCGGAGGATGACTGCGGCGAGCTCGAGATAACCGTTTTCCCGAAAACGCTTATCGCGTATGGGGCGCTGCTCGAGGAAGGAAGCGTACTTGTCTTCGAGGGCAGCCCGGAGCTGCGCGAGCAGCCGGGCGAGGCATCCGCCGAGCATATCGGAATGCTTCTGAAGAGCGTATACAAACCGACCGAGCCACCCGCCGCCGGTACAGGCAGCACGGAGGAACAGAAGAAATCGGTTTATATCAAAGTTACGGCGGAAAACGCCGCACGGCTCGACGATGCACTGGCGACCGCCGAAACGTTCGGCGGGAACGCAAGGATAATCGTTTATTTCGAGCGGGAGCATCGGCTTTGCGCCGTGCGCGGCAAAAGCACGGATGCGGGCGAAGCATCCGTCGGTAAGTTGAAAACGATAATGGGCGAAGCCAACGTCGCCGTCAGGTGACGGAAAGGAGCTTATATGGCAATGAAGGAAAAGGGCACGGGCAATACGGAAACAAAAAGTTTTGTTCCCGCCGCGCCGAAGCAGCGGAAAAGCGACGGCGGAAGGACAAAAATGTTCGATTCCGTTAAAAAGCCGCGCTCCGGCGGCGAAAAAAAGAGCACAAAGACCTCCGCAGCGGCAAAAAACACCGCAAAAGGGGTGTGGTTCGTCGTCCGAAAGGTGCTCACCTACACGCTGAATATCCTTTTTACGCTGCTTGCGATAGGGATCATCACGGGGACGGTCGTCGCGCTTACATTCATAATGTATATCAAGGACAATGTCGACCCGAACTACAAGGGGCTGGATAACCTCAAATTCGGTTCTTCGCTTTCCACGGAGCTGTATTATACCGATTCCGAAGGGAACGAGATACAGCTGGAGGAGGATACGCTCGAAAGCGGCGAAAACCGGCTTTGGGCGGAATACAAGGATATCCCGAAGCTGCTTATCGACGCATATATAGCCGTGGAGGATCAGCGCTTCTGGGAACACGGCGGCGTGGACTTCACCCGTACGGCTTCGGCGATATATAATTTCTTTATCCCGACAAGCTCCAGCTACGGCGGCGGTTCGACCATAACACAGCAGCTTATTAAAAACGTCAGCCAGGAAAACCAGGTCACCGTGCAGCGCAAGGTGCAGGAGATACTCCGCGCCTTCAATGTGGAAAAGAAGTATACAAAAGAGGACATACTCGAGATGTACCTCAATACAATATATCTTTCCCACCATTCCTACGGTGTCCGTGTCGCGGCACAGACATATTTCGGCAAAGAGCTGAACGATCTTACACTTGCGGAATGCGCTTCCATTGCCGCTATCGGCAAATGGCCGGTGCATTACGATCCGATCAGCAACCCTAAAAACAACCTCACGCGCAGAAACCTTGTGCTTAAGCTCATGCTCGAACAGGGCAAGATCAGCGAGGAGCAGTTCCTGGAAGCCTACGATGCGCCCATAACCTTAAAGCAGGATAAGGACGACACCGAGGAGGTATACGGAACAAAGATACATTCATATTATATAGATGCCGTTATGGATGACGTTTCCGCCGACCTTATGGAAAAATACGGCTATGACAAGACCACGGCATCCAAAATGCTCTATTCCGGCGGCCTGAGGGTCGTTACCTGCCTTGATCCCACGGTGCAGGAAAGCATTGAAAAGGTTTATACCGACAGTTCCTATTGGCCGCAGTCAAACGGTATGCAGGCGCAATCGGCAATGGTCGTTATGCGGCCGTCTACCGGCGAAATTGTCGGCATTGTCGGCGGATTGGGCGAAAAGCGCGAAAGCCGCGGGCTGAACCGCGCAACGCAGAGCCGGCGCCAGTGCGGCTCCTCCATCAAGCCGGTCTCGCTTTACGCATATGCGATAGATACCGGGCTTTACAATTTCGGCACGCCGGTGGACGATATCCCGCCGATGCTGCGCAACGGAAGCTATTGGCCCCGCAACTCGGACAGAACCTTACGCGGGCTGATGTCCTTCGATGTTGCGATACAGCTTTCGCTCAATACCGTTGCGGTGCGCACCTGCGAGCTGCTCGGGCTGAGCAATGTTTACAATAACCTTGTCCAAAGCGGGTATACGACACTTGTCGCCTCCAAAACGCTTGCGGACGGGAGCGTTGTTTCGGATATCAACTATTCGCCGCTTGCGCTCGGCGGTATGACATACGGTGTCACCGTGCGCGAGCATACGCAGGCATATGCAACGCTTGCAAACAAGGGATATCGTATCGAAGCACATACCTACAAATACGTTCTGGACAACAAGGGCAATGTCCTTCTCGACAACCGCGATCTTCCGCTCGAAAAGCAGTACGAGGAATCCACCTGCGCGATAATGACGGATATGCTCGAACGCGTTGTCAACGGCCCCTACGGCACGGCGAGCGGCAGGGTGAACTTCTACCGCAAATACAACAGCAACGGCGCAACGCTGCAAACGGCGGGCAAGACCGGCACGACGACGGACAAAAAGGACGTTTATTACTGCGGATATACGCCCGATCTTATCGGCTGCACATGGTATGGCTATGACAACAACAAGGTCATCACCACCGGAGGCAACTGTGCCGCACAGCTTTGGAACAGCGTTTTCGACGAGATATATTCCGCCTGGACAAAGAACGGCACACCGTTTGAATCCCAGTTCTATTACCGCCGCAACGGCAGCACCGACGATGCCGGCGTTGTACGCAATGTCGAATACTGCACGCTTTCCGGCAAACTGGCGACAGACGCCTGCCGCAAGGATTTCAACGCCACTGTCTGCGGCGGGATGAGCTGCATTGCAAAGGGCACCTTCCGCGTGGAGGATATCCCGACGGAAACCTGCGATGTTCACATCATGTGCAGCTGGGATACCGTCACAAAGGCGCTCTGCCTGGACGGCTGCACCTGCCCGGAGGCAAATCTGGAAGAATACGGATTCCGCAAAATGAATATCGGCGCAAGAAATCTGGAAGGCAAGGTCTATGTAAAGGATGCGCAGAGCGTTTATATAGAAGTGCCCGCGGGCTATATTTATCCCTCGGATACGAAATACCCCTTCTTCCAGAAGCTGCTTTCCAACGAATACGCGTTCGGGTATGCTTCGGATAAGCCGTACAACCGCGTTTGTACCGAACATCTCGATCCGCTCCGCCGCGATAATTCCGGCACGCCGACAGACCCGGATGACCCCGGGCAGGATATTCCCGCGCAGGGCGGGGAGGATACCGACTGAAACGCACGCTGTATGAGCGGAGGTGAGCCGATGAAAATAACGCTTAACCCGAACAGGGAAATTGTCGATGCCGTAAAGGAAGGACTTCGGCGCACGGGCGGTTACTGCCCCTGCCGCCGCGAACGCACACCGGAATACAAATGTATGTGCGAGGAATTCCGCCGGCAGATAGCCGATCCGGATTTCGAAGGCTTCTGCCATTGTATGCTTTATTATAAATCCAAAGAAGGAGGACCCGAAAATGAAGATAACAAACGATAATTTCAAATCAGAAGTGCTCGAAAGCGATATCCCTGTCCTGCTCGATTTCTGGGCGGAATGGTGCGGCCCCTGCCGTATGCTTTCGCCGGTGGTGGAAGAGGTCGCTGCGGAACGCGAGGGTAAAATAAAGGTAGGCAAGGTCAATGTGGATGAGGAGATCCTGCTTGCGAACGAATTCGGCGTTTCGAGCATACCCACCGTCGTTATCCTGAAGGGCGGCAAAAGTGTCGCAAAGACGGTCGGCTATATGCCCAAAGCCGAACTGGATGCTTTTATCGACGGCGCATTGAAATAGACAAAGCAAAAGCACACCCGAACTGCGGGTGTGCTTTTTTCCTGCGGCGGTTCAGTCAAACCGAATGTATTCGCCGTAGCTGTAACCGTTTATTCCGTTGTAATTGACAAGATACCATTCGCCCTGCTGCCCGTTTACGGTAATCCTCGCGCCGTTGGGTATCTGGCCGAGTATAACGGCGCTTATATCCGGAGCTTCGCGGATATTCAGCCACCCGCCCTGGGTGACGGCGGTCGCGTTCGGAACGGCGCTCGGCTCCGCGAGTGCCAGACCGAAGTATTCCGCGACTGAAAGCGAAAGGTTCCGCGCGATCTGCGGCAGATTGCTTTTGATCCATTCGGCATCGCTTGCGTTGTCGTGATATGCAAGCTCGACAAGCACTGCGGGCGCGCGGGAATTGTTCAGCTCATAAAGCCGTGTCGTGGCGACGGCGCGCACCTTTTCCGGCTGCGGGTAAATGGTTTTCAGATTTCTTACGATGATTTCCGCCGCGCGCAGACCGTTTGCGCTCGTGGGGTAATAGTAAACGTCGCTTCCTGTCTGACCGCCGTAATTCGCGCTGCCGGAGGCATTGGAATGGATGGCAAGATGCAGCGAATAGTTGCCCGCGTTGGAAAGCCGCACCGAATCGCCGACAGTCCCCGCCGGGTTGTTTCTTCCGTAGGTGATGCCGCTTGCGCTCAGATAGGGCTCCATCATGTCGGCAATCAGGTTCATGTAGTATTCTTCGCTGCCCGAACCGTCGTAATACATATTGTATTCCTGGGTGGACGGGCTCAAAAAAAGCATTGGCATAGGTGTAAACTCCTTTCATTCGGAAGTATATTCGGTTTTGCGGAAAAAGTGCAAAAAAGCTATTGACAATGCCGCACGGATGTGGTAAAATCACCGTTGCACAAAGAAGAAGGGCAAATGCTCTCACCCTCACGGCTTGGACGTGCGCGGTCAATATCTGTTTCACCCACGCGGGCGTATGCCTTCAGGGGGCGGTTTTGGCTGTGCAAAGCGGTGTGTGCGCTTTGCATTTTCTTTTTGTAAATTATTTTTGGAGGTGTCCTCTCATCGCCGCTAAATCTTCTTCCCTCATAAACGAAGAAATAAGAGCAAACGAGGTTCGCGTTATCGGCGCGGACGGTACCCAGCTCGGCGTTATGAAGCTTGCCGAAGCGTTCCGCCTCGCAAACGAAGCCGAACTTGATCTTGTCCAGATCGCACCGGATTCGGTTCCGCCTGTCTGCAAGATAATGGATTACGGCAAATTCCGCTTCGAAAAGGAAAAGCGCGAAAAAGAACAGCGCAAGAAGCGTCAGGTCATCGAACTGAAAGAAATTCAGCTCAAATGCCGCATCGACACGCACGATTTCAACACAAAGCTCAATCACGCGCTGAGGTTCCTTTATCAGGGCAATAAAGTGAAGGTCATCGTTAAATTCTTCGGCAGGGAAATGGCGCATACCGAACTCGGCGCCCAGCTTCTCGACCGCTTTGCCGCAGGCTGCGGCGAAGCAGCTTCCATTGAAAAGCCCGCTGTGCTCGACGGAAGAAATATGACGATGATACTCGCACCGAAAAAGACAAAATAACCGAAAGGACCAATAATCATGGGAAAAATCAAGACGCACAAGGCTTCCGCAAAGCGCTTTTCGTTCACCGGAACGGGCAAGGTCAAAATGGGCCATCCCGGCCGTCGTCACAAGACCGGTCTTAAAAACACCAAGCGCATGAGATCTCTTCGCAAGGCTGCATATGTCAGCAACGCACGCATGGACGATCTGAAGAGACTCCTTCCTTATCAATAATCGGAGGTTTTGAAAAATGGCTCGAATCAAAGGCGCACTTGCCACCAGAAAAAGAAGAAATAAAATGCTCAAACTCGCCAAGGGTTACTGGGGCGCAAAGAGCAAGCATTTCAAAATGGCGAAGCAGGCCGTTCTCAAGAGCGGTAATTATGCATTTGCCGGCAGAAAGCTCAAAAAGAGAGATTTCCGTTCTCTCTGGATCACCCGCATCTCCGCGCAGTGCAAGGCAGAGGGTATCAACTACTCCCGCTTTATGTACGGCCTGAAGAAGAGCGGTATCGAACTCAACCGCAAAATGCTTTCCGAGCTTGCCGTGAACGATAAGGCAGCGTTCGCTTCCCTTGTCGAAACCGCAAAAAAGGCTCTTTAAGCGAAAAAATTTTTTCACGGGTAA
Organism: uncultured Eubacteriales bacterium; assembly: GCA_900554405.1. GTDB lineage: Bacteria > Bacillota > Clostridia > Oscillospirales > CAG-382 > Coliplasma. The sequence goes on from USHI01000001.1 coordinate 27,026, forward strand.
TTGATTTCTTTTGTTGACATATGTCGAATTATTTGATATAATGTCCCCACTGGAAGCGATTTCCTCGGAAACCGATGCAAGGGAGGGTTACAAAATTGGCTGAGATCAGAGTTAAGGAGAACGAAACAATCGACAGCGCTCTTCGCAGATTCAAGAGGTCTTATCTCAGAAGCGGCGTTCAGGCTGAGCTTCGTAAGAGAGAACATTACGAAAAGCCCAGTGTCAAGCGCAAGAAGAAGTCCGAAGCGGCTCGCAAGCGCAAATACAGATAAAGCCTGTATCTCGCAATTTTGTTATAAAACAAAATACAAACAGCACGGCGTAATAAACGCCGTGTTTTTGTTTTCCGGCGGCTATTGCAATTGCCGCTTTTTTGCGGTATAATAGCTGCAGTTTACCGATATACGGAGGAAATAATGAAAAGAATACTCGCACTCCTTCTTCTCATTTCAATGTCAATCGCCGCTTTAGCCGCGCTTTATGCCTGCAATGGTGTGGGTGATAACTCGTCATCCCCGCAAATATCAGATACAACGGAGGAATCTACATTGATACCCGATGAAAAAGCAAAGGAATACTGGTCGGACAGCTACAAAGCACAGGGCTTTTCCGGCACGGACGATATCTTTGGCTTTACCCCCTATGAATACGAGGGCGACAAAAGATACCTCTTCACCGGCAGGGAATCCACCCGCGCAGTCGTCTGCTCCGAGGGCTATGCCGTGACACTGCCCGGCACGGATGTGACCGCCGATTTCACGCTCGGCGCGCTCCGCAGCAAGTACAAGGCGGATAAATATGTTCTTACCGTCACATACGAGGATCAGAACCCGTACGGCAATACGGCGGATAAATTCGCGATATACTTCGATGAATGGCTTACAAGATATCTCGAAAATGTCGATTTCCTTGCCGCGAACACCATACGCCGCACGCGTAAAGTGGGCGTTACGGAGGAGCTGCTCCCCGGATTCACGGTGAATTATTACGATATGCAGATCAACCTTGCATCCAAGCTCGAATACGATTGTTACAGCATTGCCGTTGTCCGCCCGAAGGATAAATACGATTATTTCTGGCTGTTTGTCATGAAATCCGGCGACCCGATGCCCGAAACGCTCGATTCCATCGTCGCCTCTTTCACCGAGCTCGAAAAGAACGGCACGCCGAAGAACACTGTCGGCTCCTACGAGCTGCGTACCCCCGATTATTGGAGCGACGAAACAAAGGCGTATTTCGAAAAGCTGCAAAACCAGACAAGCGTCGATTTCGGCTGCTATTATGCGCAGAACGATGCCGAATATATCAAATGGCTCCAATCCGATGAAGCGCTCGCTCACCAAAACGAGATCTTCATGACATATTACCATATCGGCTGGTACGATACCAAGACATATGTCGATCTCGATCTGCTCCGCAGCAATGCGGGCGGAAACGGCTTCAACGGCAAACCGGTGCTTGAATTCACTTATCAGTTCACCACGACAAACAACCTGCTCGGCGGATATACGCCCATGTACGATATACTCCGCGGCAAGCTGGACGATCATTTCCGCAAGCTTGCACAGGATATAAAAGAATACGGCAAGCCCGTTCTTTTCCGCCTGAATAACGAAATGAATACCGACTGGACAAGCTATTGCGGCATTGTCACGATGCTCGATCCGGATATATTCATCGAAACCTGGCGCCGGCTTTACGATATATTCCGCGAGGAGGGCGTGGATAACTGCATTTGGATCTTCAACCCGATCGCGACATCCTGCCCGTACAGCAATTGGGGCGATATGCTCAACTACTTCCCGGGCGAGGATTATGTCCAAATGATCGGGCTTACGAGCTACCAGATGAACAACGATGATTCCTTTGCAACCTTCCGCGAAATGTATACCGAGCTGTACAAGAAGAACACCCCTTATTTCGACAATTACCCCGCGATAATCGGCGAATTCGGCTGCGGCGCGGGCGGCGAGGTCATATATAATTGGGATAAGGGCGCATATGTTCCCGTGGAGGATATCGAAACAAAGCGTGTCCGCCAGGCAGAATGGATCAAGGGAATGTTCGAATGCTTTGCGCACAATACCGAGCCCGGTTATGAATTCTGCCGTAATATCAAGATCGCCGTATGGTTCTCCGCGAACGATTACGCAGAGGTAAACGGCGAAACCAAGGTGCTGAACTACATCAAGCTCGACGAGGGTGTTCCGCTTGCGCTCAAAGCGCTTCGCGAAGGGCTCGCGGCGATGAACGCAGAGAAATGATCAAAGAATAAAACAAGCCTCCCGGCAAGTGAAGTGCACCCGAAAGCATCTGACTTTTGGGGTGCATATCACAAGCGGGGGGCTTATTTTTTTGCAATTTTTCAGGCGATCCCGAAAACCTTTTTTGCGGTATCGCAGAATATCTGCTGCTTTTCGGATCCCGTAAAGCCGCATTCATCCACAAGCGGGTAGGAAAATGCTGTCCCCCACAAGGGGTAATCGCTTCCGAACATTATCCGTTCCGTACCGTGCTTTTCGGCAAGCCGGTAAAGCCCGTGTGCATCCATTCCGAGGCGTGCTTCGCTTGTATCGGTGTACACGGGTGTGCCGATAAGGTACTTTTCGGCAAGCTCCCATACCGAATAGCCGCACATATGCGCGGCGATGATAACCAGCTCCGGAAACTTTTCCATCACTGCACGCAGGCGCTTCGGGTGGGAAAGATCGCTTTTTGTATCCCCGACATGAAACAGTATCGGCAGCCCGAGACGTGCGCAAATGCGGTAGATTTCGACCGCAGTCGGATCGTCCGTGGCGAAATTCTGGAAATCCGGGTGCAGCTTCACGCCTTTCGCGCCGTTTTCTTTGGCATATATCAGCTCCTCCTCCGCAAGGGCAACGCCCATCGCGGGGTGGAAGGAGCACAGCGGGATAAAACGGGTGTCGCTTTTTGCCGTGCTCAGCAGAAAATCGTTTCCGTGGCGAACGGCTTCCGGCTTTAAGACGGCGGAGGATATGACAAACCTTGTGTTCGGCAGCCCTTCGCTCAGTGCCAAAAGGCATTCGGCTGTGCCGTCGCCCTGCCTGCCGAGGTGATAGTAGCTTGCGGTGTTTTCGGCGGCGCGCAGGGCAATCTTTGCCGGGAATATGTGGGTGTGTACGTCTATAATTTCTCTTTCGGTTATCATTTTGTGCCTTCGGTAGTGGTTAAAAAAAGCAAAAAGCACCGGAAACGGCGTTCCGCTTCCGATGCCTTTTTTTCCGTCAGGGTGTAAAAGAGGTTATTTGTCCTCTTCTTCGGATTCGTCCTCGTCGTCGGTCTGGACAAGGCTCAAAAGCTTGCCGCAGTTGGGGCATTCAAGCTCGTCGATCTCGTCTGCATCGCATTCGTCGATATAAACGGGCTTGCCGCAGGCGGGGCATTCAAGTTCCAGGCATTCGCAATCGCAATCGTCGTCATCGCAGCAGCAGTCGCAATCGTCGTCGCAGCAATCGCAGTCGTCGTCGCAATCATCGCAGCAGTCGCAATCGCAGTAAAGCTCTTCTTCGACAGCGCCGAGATCCTCGTCAATCTCTTCGACATAATCGTTGAGCGTGGCGGTTTCGTCCTCCAGATCGAGCACGGAAAGCGAAAGGTCTTCGAGCAGATCCGCCATGGCGGAGATAACTTTGCCTTCGCCGTCGGAGGTGTCGATCTTCATGCCTTCGATAAGGCCTTTGATATAAGCGGCTTTTTCGGATACGGTCATTGTAGAATACTCCTTATATGATAAGTATTGATCAGACGCGTTCGAGATATTCGCAGGAACGGGTATCGATCTTGATAACGTCGCCTTCGTTGATAAATATCGGAACTTTTACCTCGGCGCCGGTTTCGACGGTGGCGGGCTTGGTAACGTTCGTTGCCGTGTTGCCCTTCACGCCCGGTTCGGTGGCGGTGACTTCAAGCTCGACAAATATCGGAGGTTCAACAGAGAACACCTTGCCCTTGTAGGACATAAGGCGGCAGGTCATGCCTTCCTTGACAAACTTGAAGCTGTCGGGAAGCTGTTCCTTGTTGAGCGGTTCCTGATCGTAGGTGACAGGGTCCATGAAATAGTAAAGGTCGCCGTCGTTGTAGCTGTATTCCATGTCTTTTCTTTCGACAACGGCCTGCGGGAATTTCGCGGTGGGGTTGAACGAGGTTTCGATAACGGCGCCGGAGATGATGTTTCTCATCTTGGTGCGGACAAAAGCCGCGCCCTTGCCGGGTTTGACGTGCTGAAATTCGATAACCTGCATAAGTGCACCGTCCATTTCGAATGTCAAGCCGTTTTTGAAATCGCCTGCGGATATCATATAAAATCCTCCTGAATTTAAGTCCTTTTCATCAGACAAATCTTTTCTACATTATATTCTATATCATGCAGGGCGTTTTGTCAAGAGCTTTTTGGCGGTTATTAAAGCTCGATAAGCCCGCGCGGGCTTGCGGTGAGGTTTTCGCAGCCGTTTTCGGTCACGAGCACCATGTTTTCGATACGCACACCGAATTTTCCGGGGATATATATACCCGGCTCTACGGTCACAATGTTGCCGGGGACAAGTATATCGTCGCTTGCGGGGGACACACGCGGATTTTCGTGGATCTCCAACCCGAGCGAATGCCCGAGCGAATGCCCGAAGTATTCGCCGTAGCCCGCATCCGCAATGATCTTCCGTGCAACACCGTCGGCATCCCTGCCGGAAACGCCGGCGCGGATATATTTCATCGCCTCGCTCTGCGCCTCGAGCACGGTGTTGTAGACGTGCTTCATTTCGTCGCTTGCCTTGCCCACGACAACGGTGCGTGTCATGTCGCTGCAATATCCGTTGTATTTCGCGCCGAAATCCATTGTGAAGAAGGAATCCTTCGTGAGCCGTTCATCGCCGGGAACGCCGTGCGGAAGCGAGGATTTCTTTCCGGAAACGGCTATGGTATCGAACGCAAGCCCGGAAGCGCCGGATCTGCGCATGAAATATTCCATTTCCGAGGCAACTTCCGCTTCCGTGCGGTCCCCGTTGATAAAGCCGCAGATATGCTCGAAGGTGAGATCGGTTATCCTCTGTGCGGCGCGGATGTTTTCGATCTCCGCTTCGGTCTTGACACGCCTGAATTCCAGAACGATATCCTCCATAAAGCCGAACTCAACGCCATCGCAGCGGCTTTGCAGCGTTTGGAGCTGCAAAACGCTCACGAGTGCAGGGTCCACGCAGACACGCTTTGCGCCGTGGGAGTAAAAATAATCGGCAATGACGGCATAGAAATTCCCTTTCAGGAGCATGGGGTGAACGTCCGCGGAAAGCTTGCCCGCCTTTTTCAGGCTGTCCGCCGCTTCGAAATAGCGCGAATCGGCAAACAGGGCGGTTTCCTCGCGGCTGACAATGACAATGTCGTCCGTCGTGTAAAAGTCGCTCAGATAATGCTGGCTCGTTTCATCCAGAAACAGCGCGCAATCGTATCCGGCGGCGCTGATCTTTTCGTAAACCTTTCTTCCGTTCATGGTATTTTCTCCTTTTTATGCTGTTACTATCCGCGCGGCATCGTGCAGCCCAAGCTGCTCCACCGCCTGCTCGCGCATTTTGTATTTGAGTATCTTTCCCGCCGCGTTCATCGGGAATTCGGTCACAAAGCTTACATAGCGCGGCGTTTTGTGCTTTGCCATATGCTCGGCGACATAGGTTTTTATCTCGTCCTCCGTGAGCGTCATGCCGTCCTTCGGGATAACGCAGGCAAGAATTTCCTCGCCGTACTGCCTGTCCGGTACGCCGATAACCTGAACATCCTTTACCTTCGGGTGGGTGTATATGAAATCCTCGATCTCTTTGGGATATATGTTTTCGCCTCCGCGGATGATCATATCCTTTATGCGCCCGGTGATCTTGAAATAGCCGTTTTCATCGCGCCGTGCAAGGTCGCCGGTGTGCAGCCAGCCCTCCGCATCGATGGCAAGCGCAGTCGCCTGCGGCATTTTGTAATACCCCTTCATGATATTGTATCCGCGCGCGACAAATTCGCCGTCGGTACCGTCGGGGAGCTCTTCGCCGGTTGACGGGTCCACGATTTTGCATTCCACGCCGAACATTGCGGCACCGACAGTGTTCACGCGTGCTTCGATGCTGTCCGTCGTGCGGCTCATCGTGCAGCCGGGCGAAGCCTCCGTCTGACCGTAGGTGATGCAGATCTCGGACATATGCATTTTTTCGATAACATCCTGCATGACCTTTATCGGGCAGGGCGAGCCCGCCATGATCCCGGTGCGCATGTGCGAAAAATCGGTTTTGGCAAAGCTTTCGTGCCCCAGCATTGCAATGAACATCGTGGGAACGCCGTGAAAGCAGGTTATCTTTTCGCGGTTGATGCAGTCCAGCGCGATCCGCGGCGAAAAACGGCTGATCGGCGACATCGTCACCCCGTGCGTGACGGCAGCCGTCATGGCAAGCACCATGCCGAAGCAGTGGAACATCGGCACCTGTATCATCATTCGGTCGGCGCTCGAAAGATCCATGCAGTCGCCGATGTTTTTGCCGTTGTTTACGATATTGTAGTGCGTGAGCATGACACCCTTCGGGAAGCCCGTCGTGCCGGAGGTGTACTGCATATTGCAGACGTCGTGCTTGCTTATAAGCGAGCTGCGGCGGTATACCTCCTCTGCGGGGACATCGTCCGCAAGAGCAAGCGCATCCTCCCAGGTGAAGCAGCCCTCGCAGCGGCTCTGCACCGTGATAATGTTGCGCAGGAAGGGAACGCGGCGTGCGTAAAGCGGAGTTTTCGGGTCGTGTCCGGCAAGCTCGGGGCAGAGCTCGCGGATTATCGCGTTGTAATCGCTGTCCTTAAAGCCGTCGCACATGACAAGCGTGTGCGTGTCGGACTGGCGGAGCAGATATTCTATTTCATATATCTTGTAAGCCGTGTTGACGGTGACCAGCACCGCGCCGATCTTGGTCGTCGCCCAGAAGGTGATATACCATTGCGGAAGGTTTGTCGCCCATATCGCAACATGGTCGCCGCGCTTCACGCCCAGCGCGATAAGCGCACGGGCAAAACGGTCGACATCGCTGCGGAACTGCGGGTAGGTGCGGGTATAGTCGCATTCGGTAAAGCGGAAGGCGTATTGGTCGGGGAACGCCTCGCACACGCGGTCGAGAAGCTGCGGAAAGGTCAGGTCGATCAGCATATTCTTTTGCCAGATATATCTGCCCGCGCCGCGCAGATCGGGGATAAGCGTGTCCGCTGCCGTGCGCCCGCCGAGGAATGCCGACATATAGTTTACATAATGCGGAAACACTATGCCCGCATCCTGCAGGTCGGGAGCCCATTGCTTCACCCATTCCAGCGACAAATATCCCTCGTAATTGATGCTTTCGAGTGCGCCGATGATATCCGCAACGGGCATATCGCCTTCGCCCATCAGGCGGTATTGCACGGTTCCGTCCTCACAAACGCTGTCCTTTATGTGAACATAGGCGATATACATCCCGAGGTTCTGCACGGTTTTTTCGGGCGATTCGGCGCAGAAGCGGTAGGGATGGTGAACATCCCAAAGCGCCTTGACCGCATCACTTTCGGCGCGGTCGAGCAGCGCCTTCAGGCGTGCGGTATCGCTGTAAACACCGTTTGTTTCGACCAAAAGCGTTACGCCTGCTTCCTCTGCCGCCGGTATGAGCGCTTTGAGCTGCGCAAGGACTTCTTCATCGTCGACATCGTTGCCGGGGTTTATCACGTCGTCGCCGAGAACACGGACAAATCCGCAGCCGATCCTGCCTGCGGCGGCGATGTATTCGCGGGTAAACACGGCGGTTTTCCGCCGCGCGGTCGTTATATGCAAGGCAGGCGCCGGAGGAAAAGCAGGAAACCGCGAGCCCCAGCGCGGAAAGCTTTTTCGCGGTATACATAATGTTGTCGGGCGAAAACGGGGTGACGTTTCTTCCGTCGGAAAGATCGTTGCCGAGCCCGCGGACTTCGATCCCGTCGAACCCGAGGTCGGATGCCATTGCGCAGATATCGCCGAAGCCGTATCCGGGGCAGGCGAGCGTGGAGAAAGAGAGCTTCATTGTGTGTGTTCCTTTGCCTAAAAAATAAAAATACCCGGTCAAAAGCAAAAGACCGAGCAAAAGGGCTTGAACCGAAAATTATCACTTGCATTGCACGCCGAACAGCGGCTCTCGTTGATAACGGTGAGAAACCCGACCGACCCCTAAATGATTTCGGGGCGGCAGCTCCGGGGTGAGATCGCGTTGCGCAATGCTGCCGTCTTGCACCGACCGACGGCTCTCTGAAAAGCATTCTCGCAGGCTTTTTCCCCTTCATTGCTTTTTACGGGATTGAGTATAGCGCTTTTGGCGCGCGTTGTCAAGTATTTCTGCAAAAAACGCTTGAAAAGGCGTTTCGGCTGTGTTATAATCCGTTCAAGGTCAGAATTTATTTACCGGAGGAAGCATCATGTCCAAAATGAAGGTTGCGATCATCGGCTGCGGCTGTATCGCAAACAATGCGCATATTCCCGCCTATATGGCGAACCCCGATGTCGAGATAAAGTATTTCTGCGATATCATCAGGGAAAAGGCCGAAAAGTGTGTCGAAAAGAACAACTGCGGCACCGCTATCGAAGATTACCACATCGCTCTGAACGATCCCGAGATCGAAGCAGTTTCGGTCTGCACTCCCAACAGAATGCACACCCAGATATCCATCGATGCTCTTAAAGCAGGCAAAAACGTGCTTTGCGAAAAGCCTGCCGCAAGAACTTATGCCGAAGCAAAGCTCATGCAGGAAGCTCAGCACGAAACCGGCAAGGTACTCAATATCGGCGTTGTCAATCGCTTCAATGCCGGCGTAAACAAGCTGCGCGAGCTTATCCAGTCCGGCGAGCTCGGCGAAATTTATCACATCTATGTCAGCTTCCGTGCTCACCGCTCCATTCCGGGGCTCGGCGGTGCCTTTACCACCAAGGAAATCGCCGGCGGCGGCGTTCTTATCGACTGGGGCGTTCACTACCTCGATATAGTCATGTACTGCATGGATGATCCCAAGCCGCTCACCGTTTCCGCAAAAGCGTTCTCCAAGCTCGGCGTGGATATGCCCAATTATGTTTACGAGGGTATGTGGTCGGAAGAAACCAAGAACGTCAACGGCACCTATGATGTCGACGACTTCGTTACCGGCTTTGTCCGCACCGAAGGCCCCACCATTACCTTCAACGGCGCATGGGCACAGAATATCGGCGTTGCCGAAACCTATATCGACTTTATCGGTACCAAGGCGGGCGCACGTCTTCAGTACGGCAGCGATTTCACCGTTTATACCACCGCTTGCGGCGGGCTCGTTTCGCTCAAGCCCAAATTCACTGCGAACAATATGTTCCAGAACGAGATCGACAGCTTCATCCGCTGCATCCGCACCGGCGAAAAGCTTCCTTCCCATATCGACAAGGCTGTCATCACCTCCCGCATGATGCAGGCGATGTACGATTCCTCCGACGAGGGCAAGGAAATCGATCTTTCCAAATAAACCCGTTAAATACCGCAAAAAAGCCCCCGGCGTAAAGCCGG
>USHI01000002.1 GCA_900554405.1 uncultured Eubacteriales bacterium
CAAGGTCATGTACAAGCTGACCGGCGGTCAGGTGAACCCCCTGATTGGTTCTGCCGGCGTTTCCGCTGTGCCTATGGCCGCTCGTGTTTCCCAGAAGGTCGGCCAGAGCGAGAACCCCTCCAACTTCCTGCTGATGCACGCCATGGGCCCCAACGTGGCCGGCGTTATCGGTTCTGCCGTTGCCGCGGGCGTGTTCCTGACTTTGTTCAAATAAAACGGGAGGTAAAAGATGAAACCGCTTAAAATTACAGAAACGGTACTTCGCGACTCGCATCAGTCGCTGATAGCTACCCGCATGACAACCGACGAAATGCTTCCAATACTCAAAACGCTGGATGAAGTCGGTTACTATTCCCTCGAAGCATGGGGCGGCGCAACCTTTGATTCCTGCCTCCGCTTCCTTAACGAGGATCCGTGGCACAGGCTTCGTGTTATCCGCGAAAATGTGAAGAACACAAAGCTTCAGATGCTGTTCAGAGGTCAGAATATCCTCGGCTACCGCCATTATGCAGATGACGTTGTCGAATACTTCGTTCAGAAGTGCATTGCCAACGGTATCGATATTATTCGTATTTTCGATGCGCTCAACGATCCGCGCAACCTTCAGACCGCCATCAAGGCGACAAAGAAGGAAGGCGGCCACGTTCAGGCTGCTATCTCCTATACGACCGGGCCCGTGTTCTCTAACGAATACTTTGCAAATTACGCAAAAGAGCTCGAAGAAATGGGCGCAGACAGCATTTGCATCAAGGACATGGCAGGTCTGCTCAAGCCCTATGATGCCTTTGACCTCGTCACCGCGATCAAAGCCGTCTGCAAGCTTCCGGTTCAGCTCCACACCCACTACACCAGCGGTCTTGCTTCCATGACGGTGCTCAAAGCTGTCGAAGCGGGGGTCGATATCGTGGATACGGCGATCTCGCCGATGGCGATGGGTACTTCCCAGCCCGCCACCGAGCCTATCGTTGCGACACTTCAGGGCACACCGTACGATACCGGGCTCGATCTCGAAAAGCTCGATGTCATTGCAAAGTACTTCAATACTCTGCGCGAAAAGTACATTGCTTCCGGTCAGCTCGACCCGAAGGTGCTTAAAGTCAATGTCAATTCGCTGCTTTATCAGGTTCCCGGCGGAATGCTTTCCAACCTCATGTCCCAGCTCAAGCAGGCAAATCAGAGCGATAAGCTTCAGGCTGTTCTCGAAGAAGTTCCCCGCGTGAGAGAGGATGCCGGATATCCTCCGCTTGTCACCCCGACTTCCCAGATAGTCGGCACTCAGGCTGTGTACAATGTCCTTATGGGCGAACGCTACAAGACCGTCACGAAGGAATTCAAGGGGCTTGTCAGAGGCGATTACGGCAAAACTCCCGTTCCTATCAAGCCGGAATTTGTCAAGAAGATTATCGGCGATGAAAAGCAGATTACCTGCCGTCCCGCCGACCTGCTCAAGCCCGAGCTTGAAACGCTTCGCGCTCAGCTCGGCGATAAAGCGCACCAGGAGGAAGATGTTCTTTCCTATGCGCTCTTCGACAAAGTCGCGCTTAAATTCTTCGAAAACCGCGACAAAGCCGAAGCGGTCACGGAAGCTCTTGCAGATGCTTCCCGGATCAAATACCGCGTGAACATCCACGAGGTCAAATAACCGCGCAAAAAGAATAAACCGGCAGAAGCTTTTCGGGCTTCTGCCGGTTCTTTTTTATGTGATATGCGTAATACGGTTCAGCGCTGCACTCTGCCGGAGCCGGAACCCTTTGCGAGCGCGTTGACTTCATCGACCGAAACCATGTTGTAATCGCCCTCCACGGAATGTTTCAGGCAGGATGCGGCAACCGCAAATTCGATCGCCTGCTGTGCCGAAGCACCGTTTGCAAGCGAATAGATGAGCCCGGCGCCGAAGCTGTCGCCGCCGCCGACACGATCCACGATATGCATCGAATACCTGCGCGAGAAGAAGGCTTCGCCGCCGCTGTAAAGCATGGCGCTCCAGTTGTTGTCGTTCGCGCTGATACTTTCACGCAGGGTTATTGCCACACCCTTGAAGCCGAAGCGTTCCGTGAGTTTCTTTGCGACTTCGATATAGCCCTCGCGGTCGAGCTTGCCGCTGTCAATGTCCGTGTTTTCCGCCGAAATGCCGAAAACATCCTTTGCATCTTCCTCATTGGCAATGCAGTAATCCACATATTTGCAGACCTCCGACATTACCTTGCCGGCTTCCTCGCGCGTCCAGAGCTTTTTGCGGTAGTTAAGGTCGGTCGATACCGTAAGCCCCGCTTCCTTGGCTGCTTTGAAGGCTGCAATGGTGATTTCGGCAACATTCTGCCCCAAAGCGGGAGTTATGCCTGTAACATGGAACCATCTTGCACCCTTGAAAATGTTTGCCCAATCGTAATCCGCGGGGGAGGAAAGGGCAAAAGCCGAACCCGCGCGGTCATAAATGACCTTGCTCGGGCGCTGCGATGCACCCTTTTCACAATAATAAATACCGACTCTGCTTCCACCGCGAACAATTTCCGATGTATCGACACCGAATTTGCGGAGCGAATTAACCGCCATCTGACCGATCTCGTGAGCGGGAAGCTTTGTTACAAACACAGCGTGTTCGCCGAAATTCGCAAGGCTGACAGCGACATTTCCTTCGGCACCGCCGAAGGTCGCCTCCAGTTCGTCGGACTGAACGAATCGCAGGTATCCGTTCGGAGCAAGGCGAAGCATGAGCTCGCCGAAGGTAACAATTTTATTTGCCATTGATCTTTTCCACAAGAGCCCTTGTGTTGGACTCTATATCCCCCTTCATTATAAATGAGCCGCCGATAGCACGCACACGGTCAAACGCAAGAAATTCGTCGATATTGCTCATATCGACACCGCCCGTCGGAATAAAGCGTACCTGCGGAAACGGCGCGGAAAGCGCCTTTAATGCCTTTATACCGCCGTATATCCCGGCAGGGAAGAACTTTACCGTGGTTATCCCCAGGTCGAGCGCCTGCATGATCTCCGTCGGGGTAACACAGCCGGGGAAGTAGGGAACGCCCGCTTCCGCACAGACATTGGCGACACCCACGGAAAGACCGGGGGAAACAATAAATTCCGCGCCGCTTTCAAGCGCTTTGCGGCACTGCTCTGCGTTGATGACGGTGCCCGCACCGATACACATTTCGGGGAAAAGCTCTTTGCCGAGCTTTATGGCGCTTGCGGCGCATTCGGTACGGAATGTGATTTCCGCACAGCGAAGCCCGCCGGCACAAAGGGCGCCGAGCGTTTTTTCGGTTTCGCCGATATCCTTGATAACGACCACCGGTATAAATCTGAAATCGCTTACCATATGTAATTCCTTTCGTGCATACACTTTTTCTCACACGATATATATTATCACAACTTTCGGAATTGTAAATAGCAAAAAGTCAATTTTGCGCCCGCGCGGGTAGTTTTTTCGCTCTTATTGACAACCGATTTTCGCGGAGTTATAATAAGGCATACATTCATCAGAGGTGGCATATATGAAACGTTCCGAAATCAATGCGATCATACGCGAAAATATCGACTTTATAAAAAGGATGAATTTCAACCTCCCGCCCTTTGCTTACTTTACCCCGGAGGAATGGAGCAAAAAGGGGCACGAATATGATGAAATCCGCAAAAATATGCTTGGATGGGATGTTACTGATTACGGGCACGGCGATTTCCGCAATATCGGCCTTTTCCTTTTTACCATACGCAACGGCAATATCGCCGATAAGCAGGGCAAACCCTATGCGGAAAAGCTTTTGATATCCGACGAGGATCAGTATTCACCCATGCATTTCCACCACAACAAAATGGAAGATATCATAAATCGCGGCGGCGGAAACCTTATCGTGGAGGTATACAATGCCACCGATGATGATCGCCTCGCCGATACGGATGTTACCGTTCACCTTGACGGGCACACCGCAACCGTCCCCGCGGGTACAAAACTGCGCCTTGCCCCCGGCGAAAGCATTACTCTCCCGCAACGGCAGTATCATGCCTTTTGGGCGGAAAAAGGGCACGGCAAGGTACTTATCGGCGAAGTTTCCATGGTCAATGACGATAATACCGACAATCGCTTTTATGAAGCGCAGGGGAGATTTCCGGCGATAGAAGAGGATGAATCCCCGATCTACCTGCTTTGCAACGAATATCCGGAAGCAGAATGAAACCAGGCATAATTAAGGAGCCGCCCGAAAGCGGCTCCTTCGGGAACTTTTTTCGTATGTGCTTCTGAACAGAGTCAAGCATCTGAGCAGAAGAAAAATTACAGTGCTTTGCGAAATTCCGTTACCGAATTTTGCTCCGATGCCGTATATCCGCATTTCAGGAAGCACTTTTCGGCTGCCGTATTGTCTTTATCCACCGAAGCCGCGATAAAATCAAATCCGTTTTCTTTGGCATATTGCTCCGCAAAATGCAAAGCAAACGTTCCTACGCCGCATCGCTGAAAATCTTTTGAAGCAAAAAGCATGGATATGCGCGCTTCTCTTTCACCCGATGCCATGCTAAAACGCATATATCCGGCAGGCACGGCTCCTTTGCATATCAGAAAATGCTTTTCATCGGGACTATCGGCGGAAAGCAATTCTTTCCATTCACTGAAGCTGATATTTTCGGTTTTCAGTTCATTTTTGTTCTGGGCAAACATTATCCTTACAAAACACGCCTCATTTACCGTTGCGGGAATCACACAAAGGCAATCCGGAATTCTGATTTCATACATGATTTCCCCGTCGTTATCAAAACTGTTGAATGCTTCAAAAGGCTTTTCCTCAAATCCGACGGAGCACTGTAAATTTCGGCTCGGCATATTGTCCGGATCGACATAGCAGCGAAGAACAGCCGCGCCCATTTCGGAAAGACTTCTTATCGCCGTGTCGGTCATCTGTCTTGCTATTCCTATTCTCCTGTACTCCGGCATTACAAAAAGATCGCCGTAATACCAGAGCGAAAAATCGGCTTCGTTGCGGACGCAGTGCAGACTGCCGACCACTTCGCCGTTCGAGGTTGCGGCGACCACCTCAAAGCAATCGTTTCCGTCCGCAAGCTCATCGAAAACAGCCTGACGCACGCAGTTTACATATTGCGGCGCGGAGGTTCCCCAGCGCATTTGCGCGACTTTTTTTGCAAGTTCATCGCTTAAAAATTTACTTACCCGAATTGTGATGATTTCTTTCATTGTCGTTACCTCTTTTCAAAAATAAAATGCTCCTGATAAAATCAAGAGCATTTCAGTCGTAGAGTAACGGTATATATCAGTCCGCGGACAAAATGGCAATTGATTTTATCATGATCGGTTCGGTCATTTTGTCCACCTCCTTTTGTATGTGATTTCACATTGGTATTTTATCATGAATCAAAATACATGTCAAGTATTGATTTGAAATATCAGTCAGAGCTCCCTTGGGATTACAATAGAAGCGTCACACGGATCGCGGCAATGGAGAGCCCCCGTATTGTTTTTTTGTGGTGACTTAACTGTAACACGTTCGGCTCTCCATTGCAATTCCTTAATTCTACAATAATTTTTGAATATATTCTGTTTTATTCTTGCAGTTTGCCGGAAAATATTGTATAATGTTCCGTGTGGAAAAAAGAAGTAATGCCTAAGCGGCTCCTGTTTTTAATGCGCGAATATCAGAGATCGAGTTTTAAGTCGCCAAGCTTTATCCAGCCGAGCTTGCGCATAAGCTCGCTTATTGCAAGCGTGATGACAGCAGGAAGAACCAGGCAGAGCAGCACAAGCCCCGTCCAGAACATTGCATCGTGTTCGGACATTGCGGTGAGCACCCCGAGGGGCCCCACGAGCCCGCAGGTACCCATGCCGGCGGCGACACCGTTGTTTTCCATATGGAATACCATCGTAGAAAGCGGGCCGAGCAGCGCGGAGGATATTATCGTAGGGAGCCATATAACCGGCTTGCGGATGATATTTCCCATTTGAAGCATTGAAGTGCCCAGCCCCTGCGCAACAATACCGCCCCAACGGTTTTCGCGGAAGCTCATAACGGCAAAGCCGACCATCTGGCAGCAGCAGCCGACCGTGGCGGCACCGCCGGCAATACCCGAAATGCCGATCATAGCGCAGACGGCTGCAGAGCTTATCGGCAGTGTAAGCACTATGCCCACAACAACCGAAATGATTATGCCCATGTAAAACGGGTGGAGAACTGTCGCGCTGTTGATGAATTCGCCGAGATAATACATTGCATATGCGATCGGCGGGCAGAGCAGCTTTGCTATACCGAACCCGGTAAGTATTGTCACGATCGGAGTGACAAGTATATCGACCTTTGTTTCCTTGCTGACAAGCTTGCCGATCTCGCAGGCTATAAGAACGGCGGCAAAGGCACCCGCCGGGCCGGCGGTATATTCATCCGTGCCGAGCATATAGCCCATGGCGCCCACGACCGTCGCGGAGAGCAGAACAAGCCCGTCTGCCTTCAACGCGGCCGCAACGGCAACTCCGATAGCCGCTCCCACGACATAGCCGTTCTGCGCATAGGATGCTATCGTCGCGAGGAACGAAGCGCCTGTCCATTTACCGAGTGTCGAAAGTATAGTGCCTATCAGCAGCGAGGCAAACAAGCCCTGCGCCATGGCACCCATTGCCGTTACAAAATAATTCCTCCAGGAAATGCATATATTCTTTTTTTTGAGAAAAGCCTTGAAATCCAATATTATTCCCTCCCACTAACGCTATTTTACATTTCGGCGGGGGAAATGTCAATACGGAAATTCAGCTCATATGCTTTCTCATCTTTTCCAGGGCGTTTTTTTCAAGGCGGCTCACCTGCGCCTGCGAAATACCTATTTCCTTAGAAACCTCTGTTTGGGTCTTCCCGCGGTAAAAGCGCATCAGAACTATCTGCCTTTCGCGCTCTCCCAATTGGGATATTGCGTTTCCGATAGCGATGTTGTCAAGCCATATCTCATCGTCGGAATTCGTATCGCGCACCTGATCGAGAACATAAAGCGGATCTCCGCCGTCGCTGTATACCGGCTCGAAAAGCGATATCGGCTCCAATATGGCATCCAGTGCCTGCGATATCTTTTTCGCATCCTCGCCGGCTTCCTTGGCTATTTCTTCAATACTCGGCTCGTGTGTCAGTTTTGCGTTCAACGCTTCCTTTGCACGCAATGCTTTATATGCTATATCGCGCAGCGAGCGCGGCACGCGGACGCTGTTGTAATCGCGCAGATGCCTTCTCAGCTCGCCGATAATCATGGGGCAGGCGTATGTCGAAAAGCGCACTCCCTGTGATTCGTCAAAATTATCGATCGCTTTTATCAGCCCGATACAGCCGACCTGAAAGAGATCGTCCGGGTTGTCACACCGGCTGCGGAAGGATTGTATAACGCTGAGCACAAGGCGCAGATTGCCCTTTATAAGCTCATCGCGTGCGTTCATATCGCCCTTTTTCGCGAGCGTTATCAGACGCATTTTTTCATCCTCCGAAAGAACCTTCAGCCTGGAAGTATTAACTCCGCATATTTCAACCTTATTGAACATAAAAGCCTCCGAAATGAGAATACATTGAAAGTCTTCCCATACCGGAGGCATTTATTCAATTGCGGAACTTCAAGGCCTTTTTATTCTCCTTGAGCTTTTTGAAGGTGCAGGTAAAAACGGTTCCGGTTTCGGCACCGCTGGAAACCGATATCCTGCCTTCGTTCGTTTCGATGATACGCTTTGCGATGGAAAGCCCCAAACCGTTCCCCCAGCGTTCGCGCGAGCGTGAGGTGTCCACACGGTAAAAGCGTTCAAACAGATGCGGCAGACTTTCCTTCGGAACCGGTTCGCCGGTATTGAATACCGAAATACAGGCTTTTTCATCGGAGGAATATACCTTCAGGCTGATCCTCCCGCCTTCGTTGGAGTACTTCACTGCATTGTCCAACAATATCCCGATAAGCTGCTTTATCATGGCGACATTGCACTTTATATACACATCGGGTTCTATGTCTATATCGTAAGTCTTTCCGTTTTCAAAGCATATGCTTTCGAAAGGCAGAGCGGCTTCGAACGCACAGGCGGAAAGATCGGCTTTTTCCGTTGCGACCTTGGCGTTTTCATCCTCGTCACTGCGCGCAAGGTAAAGCATCGTTGTGATCAGCTCGGACATTCTTGCCGTTTCGTCCTTGATATACGTCAGCCATTTCTTCTGCTGCGATACCGTTGAATCGGGGTTGGAAAGAACGATATCGGTGTTTGTGGAAATGACCGTGATCGGTGTTTTCAGTTCGTGCGAGATATCGGACACCAGCTTGTGCTGTATGTCTATCGACCTCTGAACGGGTTTTACGGCGGTGCCGGATATGAATACACTTATCGCCGTCAGCCCCAAAAGAGTGATCCCGCCGACAACGAAAAAGGTTTCGCTGAGCCTTGCAAGACTGTCGTCCTCGTAGCTGCGATCAAGCAGTACGATCCGCCTGCCGTAATCGGTATCCACATAATAATAACGCAGATTGTATGCTTTGAGAACGCCTTCGTTCGAACCGCCTTCGTCCACTGCGCGTATAAGCAGCTTTACATAGTCCTTCTTTTCGTCCGTCAGGTTGTCGGCATCGCCGAACCCGTCGATATAGCATACGTTTCTTGCCTTATTATACTCTATTACATATGTGGAAAGGTAGGGATATCGTTCCTGGCGCTGCTTGTCCGATTCGAAGAGATATTCCAGACCGCCGTAGTTGCGGTCGGCAATATCGTGGAGCGCCGTGCTGCTCTTGGCGGCAAGGTCGTTTTTCGTATAAACGAAAATAAAGCTGAATGCCGCCAGCATTACAAGCGTTACAAGCAGAATGTTCGTGGCAATGAATTTCAGACGTAAGCGTTTTATCAAGCGATATCACCCCTGTACGATCAAATGATACCCGATCTTCCGCACCGTTGCGATAGCGACCTCGGATTTGAGAAATTGAAGCTTTTTACGCAGAAAGGAAATATATACCTCCACGTTGTTATCCTCGGCTTCGGAAAGATAGCCCCAGACCTTTGTAATGATGTCGTCCTTCGAAAAGACCTGGTTCGGGTTGGACATGAACAGCTTAAGTATTTCGAATTCCTTATAGCCGATGTGTATGGATTTGCCATTGCAGGAAAGGGTATATGCGTTCAGGTCAAGCAGAAGATCCCCGAAGGTGAGCTGATCAATAATGACATCGCCGGTGCGGCGCGAAAGCGCACGCACCCTGGCAAGCAATTCATCCTTTGAAAAAGGCTTTGTAAGGTAATCGTCGGCACCGCAGTCAAGCCCTTTTACCTTGTCGCTCACCTCATCGCGCGCGGTGAGCAGCAGAATGGGTGTTTTAATCTTTTCTCCGCGCAGCTTTTTGAGTATTTCAAATCCGTTCAGCTTCGGCAGCATCAGATCCAGCAGAATAACATCGTATATGCCGGATTCTGCATAGGAAAGCCCGTCCGCCCCGTCATATACCGCATCGCAGGTATATTTTTGTGATTCGAAGATCTCTTTAATGCTGTCCGCCAGGCGGCGTTCGTCGTCCACCACGAGTATGTTCATTATTGCCGCACCTCCTCATATACGATTATGTATCCGATACTTAAATACTACTTAAAAACGGCGGTGGTGACCGCCGTTTTTGTTATTTTACGGTAATTGTTTCGATAACGAGCGGTTCCTTTTTGGTTTTTGCGGAATCGCGCAGGGAAAGCAGGAATATCGCCGCGCCCACACAGGCAAACATAAGACTGATGATAAGAAGCTTGTAAAAAACATCGGAAGGGCTGGTGAATTTATCCGCAACATCATCCGGAACCGTATTGCGGAGATGAACCAGCCAGAACGCCTTTTCTTTGAGCGCGCCGAGATTGAAACCGTTTTTCACGACATATTCGAGCACCACGCCCAGATATTGACCGACTGCCGTAACAATGACGGATACAACAGGGATGGTAATATATGCGGCAAGCGAGACTTTTTTGGAGAACATACGGTAACCGATATAAGCAAGAAACGAAACAAGAAAACCGGCCGCACAGAAGATATAGCGAATCTCATTCAGGTTCACGTTGGAAAAAGCGGGCGAGACCCAGTAATAAAGCGCAATGTACACAAACAGCCCGATAAGCGAAAACAACACCGAACCGATGATACCCTTGGCCGCGGAACCGGAGGAAGCAGCGGCAGGGGCGTCTTGCTCCTTGTTGTGTTCTTCGAGCGCTTCGATAGCGCAATGTTCGCACATCAGGGTATTTTCGAAGCCGTTCGTGACCTTCTTCGGTTTTCTGATGCCGAACTTGTTGCCGCACACCGAACAGTATTCGCTCCCACGGATGCCGGATTCGGAAAGCATCGCAATACAGGAATCGAGCAGGCGGAGAAAATCGGTATCGGAGCCCTTGAAGGAAATACGAAGACCGTCATCCTCGACCGAATATTCGGGAAGCGAAAAACGATCGGCTATTTCGGAAAAGGATTCCGAAAAGGCATACTTGCCGACGGCGTTTTCCGGATTTTCGGAAAACCTGAAGTTGAAGAACACATTGATTTTGCCGGATGCTTCATATACGGTGGTAAGATACCCGCCATATATGGCATATGCATGGGATTTGCCGGTTTCGGCGTTTTCGGTATAAGTAAAGCCTGCCGATTCGAGCGCATCCAGAAGGTTGTTTGAGATCATAATTACACTCCCGAACAGATATATAACCAATATAACACCGCAGCAGGCGAAAATGGTTAATTGAATGTTAACATTGGAGGCTTTACAGGAATATATCGGCGCAGGAGGCAAGCACAAAACCGAGGACATAGGAATATGTTCCGCGGCGGTCACGCGATATGAGCCCTTCAAGCAGCTTCGAAAAAGCAAGTGTGCCGGCGATTATGCCCGCGGCAAGCGGAAGTATGAATCCGGTTTCGGGCGCGGAAATCATGGAAAGCGATTTTTCGTACAGCCCGAAGAAAAGAAGCGTATATGAAAACGAAACAGCCGGGAGCACGAGCGCCGCCGCCAGAACGACACCTACGGCAAAAATCAGGATCGGGGAAGTGATTTCCGCGGAAATACCGCACAAATACCTTGCCGCAAGGAACAGCGAAGCGGTAGCGATACCGGCAAGCAGAAGCAACGGCTTTACCGCGAGCCCGATGCTTTTATATACAAAAAGCGCGGTACACAAAAGCGAAACGGCAAAAAAGCATATATTTGCAGCCGACGGAGCAGCCGCAATAAACGCTCTTGCCGGATAAACGGCGCATACACACCCGAGCGCTGCACCCGGAATAAAAACGCACAGGTATCCGAAGCTCTCCTTTGGCGCGGAAAACAGGTTGTTGACAGCACGCAGGATGCTTTCGAATTCGCCGGCGGCAACGGCTAACGTGCCGCCGCTGACACCCGGAATGACAGTGCCGATACCGATAAGAATGCTCTTTATAAATAAATAAATAAAACGCTTCACCGCGCAGGGCTCCCTTGATGTGTAAAATGATGAAATATGGCGAAAACCCTTGACAAATCGGGGCTTTCTCTGTATTATGACATCATACTATTTTATGATAACGGAGATAAGAATTGAACAAGACCGAACAAAACGTACTTGTACGTCTTCAAAACATTTCCGTCAGGTTTGACGACGATCAGATTCTTAATGACCTTTGCCTTGATATAAAGGAAAAGGAATTCATCACGCTTTTGGGGCCTTCCGGATGCGGCAAGACCACGACACTGCGTATCCTGGGCGGGTTTGTTACACCCGACAGCGGCGATGTTATTTTTGACGGCAAACGTATCAATGACGTTCCTCCGTATCAAAGACAGATCAACACGATTTTCCAGAAATATGCGCTTTTCCCGCACCTTAACGTTTATGAAAACGTTGCCTTCGGGCTGCGTGTTCAGAAAAAGCCGGAACAGGAGATACGCCGTACGGTGGATGAAATGCTCGGGCTTGTCAACCTTCGCGGGTTCGAAAAGCGTGATATAAATTCACTCAGCGGCGGTCAGCAGCAGCGTGTCGCCATCGCGAGGGCAATAGTCAACCGCCCCAAGGTACTTTTGCTCGATGAACCGCTCGCGGCACTCGATGCAAAGCTGCGCAAGGATATGCAGAACGAACTCAAACGCATACAGCGCCAGCTCGGGATAACCTTTATCTTTGTAACGCACGATCAGGAGGAAGCCCTCTCCATGTCCGATACCGTAGTTGTCATGAACGAAGGGCGCATCCAGCAGATCGGTTCTCCGGTCGATATTTACAACGAACCGGAAAATGCTTTTGTAGCCGATTTTATCGGTGAATCCAACATTATCGACGGCATAATGAACGCCGATTTTTCCGTTCGCCTCGACGGCAGGGATTTTGTCTGCCTCGACAAGGGCTTTGCCCCCTCCGAACCGGTCGATGTCGTTATACGTCCGGAGGATGTGGATATCGTTCCGCTCGAAAAGGGCATGCTTTCCGGACTTGTCACCTCCATTACCTTCAAAGGCGATTATTACGAAATGATAATCGACGTCTGTGGATTCAAATGGATGGTTCAGGCGACGGATGAGGTTAAGGTAGGCACGGAAGTCGGGCTTGTTGTCGAGCCGGATGCGATCCATGTCATGAAAAAATCCAAGTATTCCGATCTTTACGGGGATTATTCCACCTTCTCGGACGAAATGGACAACGAAGAACCCGAATCGGAGGCGGAGGAATGAAGAAAAACAACCGCCCCGGCTTTTGGGAAAGAATGGCGATCGTGCCGCACACCGTTTGGGTGATACTGTTCATCGCCGCACCGCTGCTTTTTGTCGTGTACTATGCTTTCACCGACAAAAACGGGAGCTTTACGCTCGATAATATCGCATCGCTTTCGTTTTACGGCGAAACCTTTCTCATGTCGATAAGCTTTTCGCTTATCGCCACTGTCGTTTGCCTGCTTATCGGTTATCCGCTTGCGTATTTCATGTCCAAAACAAAACCGAAAACGCAAATGGCGCTTATGCTGCTTATCATGCTCCCTATGTGGGTGAGCCTGCTTATAAGGACATATTCTCTCATGGCGCTTTTGGATAACGGCGGGATCGTGAGCACGTTTTTGCAGAGCCTCGGCTTTGAAAAGCTCACGTTTATCGGAACGGATGCCGCTGTTATACTCGGCATGATATACGATTTCCTGCCCTATATGGTTTTGCCCATATTCACCTCCATGACCAAGATCGACCGTTCGCTTTGCGAAGCGGCAATGGATCTCGGATGCAGCAATTTCAGGGTTATCACCCGTGTTATAATGCCGCTCACCGTTTCAGGTGTCGTTTCCGGCATAACCATGGTATTCGTTCCCTCCATATCAACATTCTACATTTCGCAGAAATTGGGCGGGGGCAAGCTCGATCTTATTGGCGATACCATAGAACGCCAGTTCCAGAACAGCTCGACATACCATGTCGGCGCCGCAATATCGCTCGTGATGATGATACTTATACTCATCTCGCTTACCGTTATGAACCGCTTCTCGGATGATGCGGAAGAGGGAGGAATGATCGTATGAAGTTCCTTTCCAGATTTTATATCGCAATCATTTTCATACTGCTTTATGCTCCGATAATAGTACTTGTGCTGTTTTCCTTCAACGAATCGGGAAGCCTTTCGGATTTCACCGGTTTTTCGGTGAAATGGTATCAGGAGCTTATGCAGGATTCGGTCGCCTTCGGCGCGCTCCGCAATTCGTTGCTGCTTGCGGTATTGTCCTCCGTTTTGGCGACGATCATCGGCACGCTCGCCGCGCTCGGGATTGATCGTATGCGCGGGCGCTATATCCGCGGAATCATCCGCTCCGTTACCAATGTACCCATGATGAACCCGGATATCGTTACCGGTGTTTCCATGATGCTGCTCTTTGTAGCAAGCATTCGTATAGCCGGGATAGGCCAGCTCGGCTTCGTCACAATGCTTATCGCGCACACAACGTTCAATCTGCCATATGTCATACTTTCGGTGCTTCCGAAGTTCCAGACTCTCGACAGAACGCTTTGTGAAGCGGCAATGGATCTCGGCTGCACCCCCGTCAGGACATTTTTCCGCATCGAGGTGCCCGCCGTCATGCCGGGTATAGTTTCGGGTCTGATCCTCGGGTTCACGCTTTCGCTGGATGATTTCGTTATTTCACACTTTGTTTCCTCGCCCGACTTCATGACATTGCCGCTGTATATCTATAATCAAACGGCGCACGATGTCAAATTCAGTATGTATGCGTTGTGTACGATAATCATTATAGTGATACTTGCGCTTTTGATGATAATCAACTTTATCGGCCCCAACCGTAAAAAGAAAAAGGCGGTGGCAAAATGAATTACAGGATCATTGCTTTGCTTTTGTCGCTGGCACTCTGCTTTTGCCTTTATTCCTGCGGCGGGGAAGTCGACACCGATGTCGACGATATCCTTCCCGTAAGCAGTGATACGGTAACCCTGTATGTGTATAACTGGGGCGAATACATTTCGGACGGGAGCGAGGATTCGCTTGATTCCAATGCCGAATTCGAAAAGTATTTCAATGAAAACCTTGCTTCCAAATACGGTCACAAGATCAGGGTAAACTATTCGACATATTCCTCCAACGAGGATATGTATGCGAAGGTATCCTCCGGAGCGGTTGCATACGATGTTATAATACCTTCGGATTATATGATCGAGCGTATGATAAAAGAAGGGCTTTTGCGCAAGCTCAACTTCGATAATATTCCGAATTCCGAATATATCGAGGATGAATTCCGCAATCTGGAATACGATCCGACAAACGAGTATTCCATACCCTATTCCTACGGAATGGTCGGTATTATTTACAATACCGCTATCGTTTCGGAGGACGACCCGGATATCGGAAGCTGGGACCTGATGTTCAATCCCGAATCGGCATACAAGGGCGATATTCTGCAGTTCAACAATTCCCGCGATGCTTTCGGCACGGCGCTGTACAAGCTCGGCTTAGATGTGAACGACACGACCCGCGCCAACTGGGAAGCGGCACTGGAGCTCCTCAAACGGCAGAAGAGCATTGTCCAGGGCTATGTCATGGATGAGATATACAACAAAATGGAAAGCGGCTCCGCTGCCATTGCGGCATATTATGCCGGCGATTATCTTACCATGTACGAGGACAACGAAGATCTTGAATTCTTTTATCCCTCCGAAGGAACGAATTATTATATTGATGCGTTCTGCGTCCCATACAACAGCAAAAACCCGGCGCTTGCAGAGGAATACATAAACTTTATGCTTTCCGAAGAACCTGCCGTGGCAAATGCCGAATACACATATTATGCCTCGCCGAACAGCCTTGTCGTCGAAAGCGAAGAATACCGTGAGTACCTTTCCGAAATCAAGGATAACGCATATGATATTCTTTACAACGGCATCGCCGACGGGTATTACATATCCGCCTACCGCAATCTCGATGATGACGGACTGCAGATGATGAACGACCTTTGGGAGGAGCTTAAAGTCGAAAGCCCGGTAAGCACCACAATATTTGTAATATGCGGTATTATCATTGCCGCCATAACGGCGTTCGCGGTCGGATTCGCGATACGGCGTAAAAAACGCGCGATAGTTCCCTTGGAACGAACCTGAGCATCAACAACGAAAAAAATACGGAGGTTGCTTCGGCAGCCCCCGTATTTTCTATTTAATATCAAATATATGATCCGCAATGCGGGCATAATCCGCAATCCCGAGCTGTTCGCCGCGCACCGCAGGCGATAATCCGCAGGATTGCAGCACGGCGCAGGCGGATTCCTTATCGAGCTGGGGAAAGCAGGCGCAAAGCGAATTCGCAAGTGTTTTGCGCCGCTGAATAAACGCCGCGCGAATGACCGCGAAAAAGGTCTTTTTATCACGGAATGACACCGGCGGTGTTGTGTACGGATCGAAGCGGATCACGGCGCTGTCTACCTTCGGGCGCGGGTCGAAAGATCCCGCCTTCACCGTAAACAGCCGCTTGACCTTTGCGTAATAATTTATGGAAGCAGTTATCGCGCCGTAACCTTCGGTGCCGGGAAGCGAACAGAAACGCTCCGCGACCTCCTTTTGAACCATGACGGTGATGGTGCCGAAGCCGTATTCACCCTCTAACAGCTTCATAATGATATCGGAAGTGATATAGTAGGGAAGATTGGCACAGACACAAACGCGCATCCCGGGAAATTCATCGTGTATAAGCGCGTTGATATCCGTTTGCAGTATATCGGCGTTTATAAGCGAAAAATTCTTGCAATCGGAAAGCTTTTCGGGCAATATTTCCGCAAGCTCGTTGTCTATCTCCACCGAAACCACACGCTTTGCGGCGGCACACAGCTCCCGCGTGAGTATGCCGAGCCCCGGACCGATCTCTATGACTCCGTCGGCATCCGTGATTCCGCTTTCGGCAACGATGCGCTTCGGTATGGCGACGTTTGTCAGAAAATTCTGACCGTATTGCTTTTTCTTTCTGAATTCGGCCATTATATACTATTCTTTATCGATTATGGTGATAAACTTCGCACTCCCGCCGATGGCATATTGCCCGTGCGGTATGGAGGGATTGAAGTATATCGAATCACCGGCGGAAAGAATATGATCGCGTTCACCGATAGTGACGCCTATCTTTCCCTCGAGTACATAATTGAATTCCTGACCGGAATGCGAAACGAGCGGCGCGTGTTTTTCCGATGGGGAAATGGTAACTATCATAGGTTCCTTTTCGCGCCCGATGAAGTTGAATGCGAGCGATTCGAAGGAATATCCCTCAAAACGTTCGACCTTAACGCCCTTGCCGGCGCGTGTGATGCAGTAATCCGCCATACGGGGGGCTTCGCCGGTTATTATCTCTGTCGGGTCGACACCCAAAGCGGAAGAGACTTCATAAATGATGCTTACGGGAATATCCTTTTCACCGTTTTCGTAAGAAAGATATTCGTCTTCGGATATACCGGCTTTTTCGGCAATATCCTGTGCGGGTACATCTATGGCTTCGCGAAGATACTTTATCCGTTCGGCGATCTGCTTTATCTGTTCGTTTACGTTCATTTCGTGCTCCTTGGCTTTTTTGTTACTGTATAATTCTATCACGGCTGCAGCAATAAATCAATATTGTCGAGCACGAGCTTTTTGCCTTTATACGCAAATGCGTACCGTGCAAATTCTTCTTTTGTAAGATCCTGTACGAATTCTTTGGTTATATGATCAAGTCGCGTGTTTACAAAATACGGTATTTCCGAAAGCCGTGCCGCCCGGTTATACGGGCAGACTTCCTGGCAGATATCGCACCCCCAAGCAATGCCGTTCTTTTTCAGCAAAGCATTTTCTTCATCCGTGCGGTGCTTCTTTTGCGAAATGCCGGAAAGGCAGCGTTCGACATCGATACCGTGTGAAAGCACTGCACCGTTCGGGCAGGCGCGTGCGCAAAGCCCGCAGTTATTGCAGAATTCTATTTCATGCGGCGGAGTATGGCATGGAATATCCGTGACTATCGTGCCGAGAAAAATAAAGCTTCCGTATACCTTGTCGATAAGCAGGGAATTGCGCCCGACAACGCCTATGCCGCATTTGGCAGCCGCCAGCTTTTCGTTGATCGGTGAATGGTCGGAAAAGCCGTCGCAGCGGCAGCCGAGCGCGCGTATCTTCGGGAGAACACGCTCGAACAGCCCGCGATAAAAGCCGTGGTAATCATAAATGCGGCAGTATTCCGAAAAACCGTCCGTTCCCTTTTCCTTTGAAGTGCGGTAGGGAATAGACATCATCACAACGCTTTCGGCATATTCGGGAAGAAGTCTTTCGTTGATGATATCGCAATTTTCAATGCCTGTCATGCCGAAACGAGTTATGCTCTCCGCGGCAAGTATGTCGGCAATCCTTTGGAACAAAACGGATGCTCACCTCCAAAAAAAATGGGCAGACGATTTACCGTCTGCCCGTGAATACACCCGACTCAGTCGGTAATGTACGGAATAAGTGCGAGGTGTCTTGCCCTCTTGACGGCTATGGTAAGCTGTCTCTGGTGGCGGGCACAGGTGCCGGTCACTCTGCGGGGAAGAATCTTAGCACGCTCGGAAAGGTTCTTTCTTATGCGAGCGGTGTCTTTGTAATCAATATAATCGATTTTATCGGCGCAGAAAGCGCAGACTTTTTTTCTTCTCTTGTTACGGAAGGGAGCCTTTGCATCGCGTTCACGCGGCTCTCTGGTTTCCCTGGTTTCGCTCTGCTGTTCGGCGGGAGCGGCGGTAACCTCTTCGGTAACAACGACCTGTTCGTTATCCATCTTTTTTCCTCCTTAAAAATAATCAGAAGGGCAGTTCATCGTCCGCGGAAAGATCCTCGAACCCGGAATCTGCCGTTGGGGTGCTGTAAGTGGGTACAGCGTTCTGCGCCGGCGCGGGAGCGGCAGAGCCGTCCGCCTTGCGGTCCACAAAGGTCACTTCGTCCGCTACGATTTCGGTGGCATAATGCTTTACATTGTTGTTGTCCGTCCAGTTTCTGTTCTGAAGCTGACCGGAAACAAGTATCGGCCGGCCTTTGGTGAAGAAACGGGAAACAAATTCAGCCGTCTGACGCCAGCATACGACATCGAAGAAATCGGTCTGCGGCTGTTCGCCCTGGCGGGTGAATCTGCGGTTCACGGCAATGCTGAAGCGGGTTACCGAAACACCGTTCGGAGTGGTTTTGAGCTCGGGATCTCTGACAAGGTTCCCGACAAGTATTACTCTGTTGAACGCCATGATTTTTACCTCACTTATGAATGGTGGTACGCTTTACTCTTCGCATCTTACGATGAGCGAACGAAGAATGCCGTCGGTGATGTTATAGATTCTGTCAAGTTCGGCGGGGAATTCGGGTTCCGACGCAAATTTGACGAGAACATAATAACCTTCGGTAAGATCTTCGATGGGGTACGCGAATTTTCTGTTGCCCCACTCATTGAGAGTTTCAACGGTAGCGTTGGATTCAATGAGAGAAACAAACTTGCCCACAATGCCCTTAACGGCTTCTTCGCCGAGGGCGGTGTTGACAACGAAAATAGTTTCGTACTTGTTTTTCTGCTCCATCATTTTACACCTCCTTCTGGACTTTGACCGCGGTTCGTGGCCGCGGTAAGGAGAAAACTGTAAGTTTTCATTCTTTTTGATTATAACACGCCGGTGCGGCGTTGTCAATGGTTTTTTTGCCCTCAGTTGGGGTCTTTAAGCTGGTTGTAGCGCTTCAAAAGCCTGCGGATGCGTGCGGTGCAATCGAGCAGCGGAGAAATGGATTCGTCGAAATTGAGCGTGGAAAGCATTTTTGCGATAAATTTCGACATATCGACAAGCTCGAACCACGGCCTTGCGAGCAAGTCTGGGGATACATATGTCAGGTTGGTGGAATACAGCTTGGTAAGCTTTCCTTCTTCATAAAGCTTGTCGAACTTTTCGAGCCCTTCAGTAAAGAAGGCGAACGTAGTTGCGGCATAAACGGCGGTGACATTCTGCTTCTGCACCTCGTTTATGACCTCGATGACCGAGCCGCCGGAGGCTATCATATCGTCTATGATAAGAACACGCTTGCCGTCGAGCGGGCCGCCGATATATTCATGCTGCACGATCGGGTTTTTGCCGTTGACAATGCGGGTGTGATCCCTTCTTTTATAGAACATACCGACATCGAGCCCCAAAACGTTGGCATAATACAGCGCGCGGTCCATGGCGCCGGTATCGGGACTGATAACCGTCATGTTGTCCTTGAAAATGTCATCGCCTTCGTTCTGGATAAAGCGTTTGAGCATTGAATAGGTGGGGAAGATGTTTTCGAATGAAGTACTCGGAATAGCGTTGTATATAGTGGAATCGTGCGCATCGAAGGTGAGTATGCAGTCAACGCCGAGATTCTGAAGCTGTTCGAGCGATTGCGCGCAGTCGAGCGATTCACGGCCCTTTCTCTTGTGCTGGCGGGAAGAATAAAGCAAGGGCATCATGACGGTTACTCTGTTTGCTTTACCGCCGATAGCCGAAAGAACACGCTCTATATCACGGAAGTGTTCGTCGGGGCCCATGCGGTTTTCATAGCCGAAAAGGTTATAGGTGCAATTGTAATTGCCGACGTCGCTGAGGATATAAATATCCTTACCGCGAACCGAATCGCAGATCTTTACTTTGCCTTCGCCGTTGTTGAAGCGGACTTCCTCGATCGGGATGATATAGCTTTCACTGTTTTCTTCGTTACGAAGCTGGCGGATGAACTGATCTACCTCTGCACCGAGCTGCTTGCAGCTCTGCATAACGATCAGCCCCATCCTGCCGTGAATGGGATTTTGCGCCATTTTCAAATACTCCTCTGCTTTCATGCAAAAATTTGCGTATACATTTTATAGTAAAATCCGGCTTTTGTATACTGGCTAATTGTACAAAATGCAATTACTTTTTCGTGCAAAATGAAAAAAATCGTCAAAACCGCGCGAAATCCCGCGCCGCACGGAACAAAAAGATTGACACGGCTGAAACGATATGGTATACTCAAAAAGAACATAAGTTCGTACGGAGGAACATATCATGGCAACGAAGGACAGTAAGCAGCTCGCGCTCGAAACCGCTCTTGCCCAGATCGAAAAGAAATGCGGCAAGGGCTCGATAATGCGTCTCGGCGAAAATTCAAGGATGGAGATAAAAAGTGTGCCGACCGGCTCTCTTTCGCTCGATATCGCGCTCGGTATCGGCGGTGTACCGCGCGGCAGAATAATCGAAATCTTCGGCCCGGAATCTTCCGGCAAAACGACACTTGCGCTTCATATCGTGGCAGAGGTACAGAAATCCGGCGGCGAAGCGGCGTTTATAGATGCCGAACACGCACTCGATCCGGTCTATGCCCACGCGCTGGGCGTGGATACCGATTCGCTTCTTGTTTCTCAGCCCGACGACGGCGAACAGGCGCTCGAAATCACCGAAGCACTTGTGCGCTCCGGCGCGGTGGAAGTCGTTGTCGTGGACTCTGTCGCGGCGCTCGTACCGAAGAGCGAGATCGACGGCGATATGGGCGATTCCCATGTCGGACTTCATGCAAGGCTTATGTCGCAGGCGCTCCGCAAGCTTTCCGGCGCGATAGCAAAATCAAACTGCATTGTCATATTCATAAACCAGCTCCGCGAAAAGGTCGGCATTGTCTACGGCAACCCCGAAGTAACGACCGGCGGCAGGGCGCTGAAATTCTATGCCTCTGTCAGGCTCGACGTGCGTAAATCCGAACAGCTCAAAAACGGCAGCGACGTTATAGGCAACCATGTCAAGTGCAAGGTCGTCAAAAACAAGGTCGCTCCGCCCTTCCGCACCGCCGAATTCGATATCATATACGGCAAGGGCATTTCCAAGGAAAGCGAAATCATAGAGCTCGGTATCGCCAACGGAGTTATCGACAAGAGCGGATCCTGGCTTTCCTACAACGGCGAAAAGCTCGGTCAGGGCAAGGATAAGGTCCGTATGCTTCTCGAGGAGGACAAGCCTCTTGCAGAGGAAATCTGCGAAAAGATAATGGCTGTTGCAAACGGCGGCAATGCCCCCGTGCACGAAGATGCGGTGAGCGCAGACAGCCTTTTCGATGAAGATGCGGAATAAAAGGCGATGAAGATCTCCTGTATTATCCGTTCCGGCGAATCAAAGGAAGTCACCGTCTCTCTGCCCGGAAGTTCGTTTCTCATAACGCTTCACGATTTCGAAACACTCGGGATCGCAGAAGGCGATGAAGTCGATGAAGCGCTTTACGAAAGGCTTACGGAATGCGAGGAACGCCTTAAATGTATCAAGAAGGCATTCGACTATCTCTCCTACGGCGATCTTTCGCAAAAGCAGCTTTGCGATAAGCTCAAAAGAAAATTTCCGCCGGAGCTTTCCGGTGATATCGCAGAGCTTGTTGCGAAGCGCGGGTATGTCAATGATTCCGAGCTTGCAAAAAGGTACGCCGAAACCTTTTACGTTTTCAAAAACATGGGTGTCGGCCGCATCAGGAACGAGCTTTACCGCCGCGGGTTCGGGAAGAACGACATAGAGGATGCGATTTCCCCTTATGAAAACGAACCGCAGAAGGAACGGATAATCGAGTTTATAAATAAAAAATACAATACCGCTCTTATTTCCGACAGAAAGTACCGCAACAGGGTATATTCGGGCGCGATACGGGCGGGGTTCCCCTCCGAAGAAGTCGCGGAGGTGCTGAGAAATTTTGAAAGTGAGTCATATTGAATGGCAATTAAGGTTGGATTTGTTTCGCTCGGATGCCCGAAAAACCTTCTGAATACCGAGGTAATGCTTGCAAAGCTCGTAGATCACGGAATGGAGCTTGTCGCAGAGGATATCGAAGCCGATGTTATCGTTATAAATACCTGCGCATTTATCGAAAGCGCAAAAAACGAAGCTATAGAAAATATACTTGACATAGCCTGGCTCAAAAAGAACCGCTCGCTTAAAGGCATCGTCGTAACGGGGTGCTTGCCGCAAAGATACCGCGAGGAAATATTCAAGGAAATGCCGGAGGTGAACTGCATACTCGGCACCGGGTCGCTCGATGATATCTGCGAAGCGGTCGAGGTCGCTTACAAGGGCGGAACATTCAGCAGCTTCGGCGATATTGACAAAGTCGCACTCGGCGGCGAACGTGTCGTTACCACTCCCGAATATTTTGCCTATGTGCAGATCGCGGAAGGCTGTGATAATTTCTGCTCCTACTGTGTCATTCCTTCCATCCGCGGCCGTTTCAGGAGCAGAAACATGACCGAAATCGTGGACGAGGTCAAGGATCTTGCCTCTATCGGTGTCCGCGAGGTCTGCCTGGTCGCACAGGACACAACACGCTACGGCGAGGATATTTACGGCACATATGCTCTCGACAGCCTTATAGAAGAGATTTCCAAGATTGACGAAATCAAATGGATAAGAGTCCTCTACTGCTATCCCGACAGGATAACCGACGGGCTGATCGAGGAATTCAAGACGAACGACAAGCTTCTCAAATATATCGATATGCCGATACAGCATATAAATGATGATATTCTCTCGGCAATGAATCGCCGCGACACATCCGCGGGGATAAAAAGCATTATCGATAAGCTCCGCCGCGAGATTCCGGGAATTGTTATCAGAACGACAGTCATCGTCGGCTTCCCCGGGGAAACCGAAAAGCAGTACAAGGAGCTGCGCGATTTCATAAAGGAAACGAAATTCGAACGCCTCGGTGTTTTCGAATATTCACGCGAGGAGGGGACACCCGCCTACGATATGCCGAACCAGGTTCCCGAATCGGTCAAAAAGAAGCGCATGGAAGCGATAATGAGCGATCAGAACCGCATACATAACGACTTCAATGCGCGATTTGTCGGAAGCGAGCTCGAAGTGCTTTGCGAGGGCTATGACGAGGTATCCGAATCCTTTTACGGCAGGTCGTATGCCGATGCGCCCGATATCGACGGAAAGATCTATTTCTCCTCGCCGAAGCGCATCAGAGAGGGCGAATTCGTAAAGGTCGCGGTGACCGAAGTCATCGACTACGATCTTGTCGGCAAGCTCGCGGAGGGATCCGTATGAATCTACCGAATAAACTGACAGTCGGGCGCATCTGCATTATCCCGTTTTTTGTGTTTTTCCTCGCTTATGATGTCTGCGGCGATCCGAATACCAGCCGTATTATCGCAGCGGTGCTGTTTATACTCGCCTCGGTAACGGATTTTCTGGACGGTCACATTGCCCGTTCGCGCAACCTTATAACCGATTTCGGCAAATTCATGGATCCGCTTGCGGATAAATTTCTTATTCTCGGAGCAATGTTTGCGGTGTGTTATTCCGGGTACATTTTCGATTATGCCGCATCCGGCATGGAAACCGTCGTTTCCGCCGACATTATCCGCCAAACGTTTTTCTGGGCGGCGATTGTCGTTGTTTTCAGGGAGCTTGCCGTTACTTCAATGCGCCTTGTCGTTGCGAAAAGCGCGGGAGCAGTGATCGCCGCAAGCTATCTCGGCAAGATCAAAACAAACACGCAGATCTTTTGCCTGTGTTTTGTCATGCTCGAACCGGTGCTGTTCCCGTTTTGCAAGGGATTTCTTACACTCGTTTCCACCGCACTGATGCTTATATTCACTGTCCTTTCCGGCGTGAATTATATCAGAACCTACTGGAAATATATCGATACAAACAAATAAGAGGAATCGTTTATGAAGCTGTTCAATACTCTCACCCGAAGCAAGGAAGAACTCATCGTCCGCGACGGGCAGGTGCGGATGTATGTCTGCGGTCCTACCGTATATAATTACTTTCATATCGGAAACGCAAGGTGCTTCGTGGTTTTCGATATGATGCGCAGGTATCTCGAATACCGCGGCAACAAAGTGACATATGTCCAGAACTTCACCGATGTGGATGACAAGCTTATCCGCGCCGCACGTGAAAACGGCACTTCCGTGCCGGAAATAGCCGATAAATATATCAAGGAATACTTTGTTGATGCCCGCGGACTCGGAGTTCACGATGCAACATACCACCCCCGCGCCACACAGAATATCGACAAGATCATTGAAATTGTCGAAAAGCTTATCGAAAACGGGCACGCGTATGTTTCCGGCAACGATGTGTACTTTGATTCTCAGAGTGACAACGCATACGGAAAGCTTTCGCACCACAACATGGACGAGCTTGAATCCGGCGCGCGCATTGATATCAGCGATGCAAAGCACCATCCTTACGATTTCGCGCTGTGGAAGGGCAAAAAGGAGCCGGACGAGATATCCTGGAATTCTCCCTGGGGCGAAGGAAGGCCCGGCTGGCATATCGAATGCTCCGCAATGGTAAACAAGTACCTCGGCACGGATATAGATATCCACGGCGGCGGGGTGGACCTTATATTCCCCCACCATGAAAATGAAATCGCCCAGAGCGAATGCGCGACAGGCTGCACACTTGCACGGTTTTGGTGCCACAACGGCCACATCAACGTGGATAATAAAAAGATGAGCAAATCCGCCGGGAATTTTTTCCTTGTGCGTGACGCCGCTGCGAAATACGGATATAAAGCAGTAAGATTCTTCCTGCTTTCCGCCCATTACAGAACCCCGATCAACTATACCGCCGACACGCTTACGCAATCCGCCGCGGCGGTCGAAAGGCTTTCAAACTGCATCGGCGGGGTCGATTTCGCAAGGAAAAACGCTCGTTCCGGCTTGTCCGAAGCGGAAACGGCAAGCATGGAATTTATAAAGGGCAAGAAAAACGATTTTATCGAAGCGATGGAGGATGACCTCAACACCGCCGATGCAATCGGCTTTCTCTTCGAGATGACACGCGATATCAATACCGTCATTTCCACCGGAGCGAGCAGCGAATACCTTGATTTTGTCGAGGAAAACTATGTCTCTCTGTGCGAGCTTCTCGGTTTCGGCAGGGAAGAGGAAAGCGGCGACGTATCGGAGATCGAAAAGCTGATCGCCGAACGCACCGAAGCGAAGAAGAACAAGGATTATGCCCGCGCCGACGCGATACGCAACGAATTGAAGGAGCAGGGGATAATTCTCGAAGACACTCCTCAGGGCGTCAAATGGAAAAGAGCTTAGAATTCATAAAGCGCAATTACAATCCGCTGGTACTTGCTTATCTCGGCGATTCGTTTTTCGAGCTTCTCGCGCGGGAAAAGCTTGTTGCGGACGGGAACACCACCGTTGCAAAGCTTAACGAGCTTGCAAAGATTTATGTCACCGCCGTTTCGCAAAGCCGTATCGTCGGGATTATACTCGATTCGCTTGACGAAACCGAAATGTGGTTTTACAAAACCGGCAGAAACACAAAAAACACGCACCATTCGCGAAGTGCTCTTGCGGTCGAATACAGGCGCGCGACAGGGCTTGAATGCCTTTTCGGGTATCTGTATCTTGCCGGCAGGGGCGATCGCGCACGGGAGCTGTTCGAGCTTGCGGCAAACGCCGGCAGGGAAGGAGCGGAAGAATGACCGAACTCAGCCAAAAGGAACGGCTTATATTCGAATATATAAGCGATTGCCTCGAAAAAAACGGCTATGCGCCCACTGTCAGGGATATTTGTTCCGCTCTCGGGATCAAATCGACCTCATCGGTACACGATTATCTCAGGCGCCTTGAAACAAAAGGCTATATCAAAAAATCCTCCGGCAAAAGCCGGGCGCTTTCAATTGAATCCGGTGCCGGCATGGAACCCGAAAAGATGAAAAAGATCCCGATACTCGGTCGCGTTGCTGCGGGTATACCGATTCTCGCCATTGAAAATTACGACGGATATGTGGATTTCCCGGCTTCCATGGCACGAGGAAAGTCAAACCTGTTCGCGCTGCGTGTTATCGGCGAAAGCATGATAGAAGCCGGAATATTCGACGGAGATATCGTTATCGTTGAAAGCCGCAGGTTTGCGGAGGATGGCGATATAATCGTCGCGATGATCGATAACGAAGCCACCGTAAAGCGCTTTTATCGTGATAACGGCAGGATACGTCTGCAGCCCGCCAACCGCACGATGCAGCCGATATACAGCAGGGAAGTCACCGTGCTCGGAAAGGTCATTGCGGATTTCCGCTTTTATTGATCTGATTTATACAGCCGCCCGAATTCCCGATTATTTTTTCGGAAAAGACTTGACATCGGCTTACCGATGTGGTATTCTATTCGAGCGGTTGCAGACGATCCATTAGCTCAGCCG
>USHI01000003.1 GCA_900554405.1 uncultured Eubacteriales bacterium
GCGGCGGCGGTGGCAGCGGCCTTGTCGCCGGTTTTCTCAGCCTGCTTCAGCGCAATGGCGGCACCGACGGTGTACGCCCACTTGGCGTTCTCAAAGCAGATGGGCTGAGTCTCGGTCACAATGGTGTAGGGATCGACGCCCTTGGCATCGCAGATAGACTTGCATTCTTCGATGGAGGAGATACCGTATTCCTTCAGAACGCCGAGGATCTTCGCCTCGCGTCTTTCGTAACCTTCAAAATTAGCCATTTCAATACCTCCTTATTCTTTTCTCGGGTCGATATACTTGACGGCATCGGCGAAACGGCCGTAAGTACCCTTGGATTTTTCGTAAGCTTCGTTGGGCTCCATGCCCTTTTTGATAAAGTCGGTCATCTTTCCGAGCGAAACGAATTCGTAGCCGATAACTTCGTTGTTTTCGTCAAGACCCATTCTGGTGCAGTAACCCTCTGTCATTTCGAGGTACCTGACCCCCTTTGCTCTTGTGCCGTACATGGTGCCTACCATGGAGCGCTGACCTTTACCGAGATCCTCCATGCCGGCGCCGATGACAAGGCCGCCCTCGGAAAACGCGGACTGCGTTCTGCCGTATACGATCTGAAGGAAGAGCTCGCGCATTGCGGTGTTTATGGCATCACAGACAAGATCGGTGTTGAGCGCTTCAAGGATCGTTTTGCCGGGGAGTATCTCGGATGCCATTGCGGCAGAGTGAGTCATACCGGAGCAGCCGATGGTTTCCACGAGGGCTTCCTCGATAACGCCGTCCTTGACATTAAGCGAGAGCTTGCACGCACCCTGCTGGGGAGCGCACCACCCCACGCCGTGGGTGTAGCCGGAAATGTCGGCTATCTGCTTTGCCTGAACCCACTTGCCCTCTTCGGGAATGGGAGCGGGACCGTGATCGCATCCCTTGGCTATGCAGCACATGGAATCGACTTCTTTTGAATAATTAAGCATAGTTTATTCCTTTCGTTATTTGATTATTTCAGCATAAACCTCGCCGGAGCAGCCTGCGGCGTTGGATTCGTCGGTATCAATGTGCATTGCGGGAGCGAAATTATCGCTCACGCGGATAACGACTTCATCAAAAATAAGCGCGCGTTCGCCCGTGCAGAGCTTTGTTTTGACAATCTGCTTGTCCTTCACGCCGAGCTCCGCCGCAGATGCGGTGTCGAGGTGAATATGGCGCTTTGCGGCAATAACGCCGCGTTCGATCTCCACTTCGCCCGCAGGGCCGACAAGCTTGCAGCCGGGGGTTCCGTCAATATCGCCGGATTCCCGCACGGGAGCGGCAATTCCGAGCGTTCTCGCATCGGTGAGCGAGACTTCGACCTGTGTCGCTTTTCTTACGGGGCCGAGAATAAGAACGTTAGATATCGAATTTTTCGGTCCTACAATGGTAATGCGTTCGTTGCTAGCAAACTGGCCGGGCTGCGAAAGCATTTTTTTCACGGTGAGGGTGTTGCCCTTGCCGAGAAGCTTTTCCATATCCTCTGCCGTGACATGGACATGGCGAGCCGAGGTTTCGACTAAGATCTCGTTTTTCATACATTCTACCACCTTGTCTTTTGTATTCAAGCCATTATATAACAAATTCAGCCCGTTGTAAATGGTTTTTCCGAGAAATTTTGTGTTGAAATAGTATTGCCGATATGCTATAATACAAGATATTGATGTTTTGGAGTGATACGATGGAATTCAGCTTTGCAGAAAGAGTGTGCGGAATGAAGCCTTCCGCCATCAGAGAAATATTCAAATCGCTTACGGATCCGACCGTTATTTCGTTTGCGGCGGGTAATCCTTCGCCGCTTTCCTTCCCGGCGGACGAAATACGCGCGATCGCGGATGATATACTCACGCAAAAGCCGGCACTCGCGCTTCAATACGGTATAACCGAGGGCTATGCTCCGCTGAGAGAGCAGCTCCGAGCGAGGGCGGCAAAGCGGTTTTCCGTGGGCGGTGAAGGCGATGATATAATCGTCACATCCGGCGGACAGCAGGGAATAGACCTCTGTGCGAGGGTGCTTCTTAACGAGGGCGACACCGTCATTTGCGAAAACCCGAGCTTTATCGGTGCGCTCAATTCCTTCCGTTCCTATAATGCAAACCTTGTCGGTGTCGATCTCGAACCGGACGGAATGAACATTGAAGCGCTTGAAAATGCCCTTAAAACCAATAAAAACGTCAAGCTGATATATGTTATACCAACGTTCCAGAACCCGTCGGGGATAACCACCTCGCTCGAAAAGCGCAAGGCGATACTCAGGCTCGCGGCGAAATACAATGCCGTTATACTCGAGGACGACCCATACGGAGAGCTGCGCTTCTCCGGTAACGATGTGCCCACGATAAAGAGCCTTGATACCGAGGGCAGAGTGCTTTACTGCTCCTCCTTTTCAAAGATACTTTCCGCCGGTATGCGTATCGGATTCGTGTGCGGCAATGAAGAGCTTATCCGGAAAATGGTCGTCGTGAAGCAGGTGAACGATGTTCACACCAATCAGCTTTTCCAAATGATAGTTTCGGAATACATGAATCGTTTTGATATTGATGCCCACATTGCGGGGATACGCAAGCTTTACCGCGGGAAATGCTTGCTCATGCTTTCCGAGCTCGAACGTAATTTCGGCGGGAAGGCGGATTTCACAAGGCCGAACGGCGGGCTTTTCATATGGCTCACCGTTCCCGGCGCAGACGGGAACGAAATCGCACGCAGGGCAATAGCAAACAAGGTCGCCGTCGTTTCCGGGACAACCTTCAATCCCGTTCAGGGCGGTGCTTCACCTTCGGTGCGGCTTAATTACTCCATGCCCTCGGACGAGCAGATCACAGAAGGCATCAGGCGGCTCGCCGAGGTTATCTGATACTGATTTCCGCGGAAATAACGGTTCAAAAGAAAGGATGGTCAAAATGGCAAAGAAAACTCCCGAATATAACGATCAGACGATATCCTCGCTGAAAGGAGCGGATCGTGTCCGTAAGAAGCCGGCTGTGATTTTCGGTTCCGACGGGATCGAGGGGTGCGAGCATTCTTTCTTCGAAATACTCAGCAATTCCATTGATGAGGCGCGTTCGGGCTACGGTGCGAAGATAAACGTGACGGTCTATAACGATCACACAATGGAGGTGGAGGATTTCGGCAGAGGCGTTCCTCTCGATTGGAACGAAAAAGAGCAGAAGTACAATTGGGAGCTTGTCTACTGCGAGCTTTATGCCGGCGGGAAGTACAATAACGGCTCCGACGGCGCATACGAATACTCTCTCGGCACAAACGGTCTCGGTGCCTGCGCAACACAGTATGCTTCCGAATTC
Organism: uncultured Eubacteriales bacterium; assembly: GCA_900554405.1. Classification (GTDB taxonomy): domain Bacteria; phylum Bacillota; class Clostridia; order Oscillospirales; family CAG-382; genus Coliplasma. Next base: position 3,312 of record USHI01000003.1, read on the forward strand.
ATGGAAGTCACGTCCTATCAGCGCGGTACGAAATACAGCATATCCTTCCGTTCGGGCGAACCTGTCGGCAAGCTGGTAAGGGAGCCCTGGACAAAGAACCGCACCGGCACCGTCGTTCGCTGGAAGAGCGATAAAAAGGTTTTCACCGATATTGCCATCCCGCGTGAGTATTTTTCGGGCGTGATGAAAAAGCAGGCGGTCGCAAATGCGGGGCTGAAGCTCGTGCTTAAATGGCAGAAAGCCGACGGCAGCTTCGAAACCGAGGAATTCCGTTACGAAAACGGTATTGTTGATTACATCAGGGAAATCGTCGGTGATGAGGCAATATCCCCGATCGGCGAATTTACGAGCGAGCGCACGGGGCGCGACAGCTCCGACAGGGCGGAATACAAGGTCAAAATGCAGTTTGCGTTCTGCTTTTCCAATGCAGTCAACCTGAAAGAGTTCTATCACAATTCATCGTTTCTTGAATACGGCGGCTCGCCGGACAAGGCTACAAGGAGCGCGTTTACCCGCGCGATAGATTCCTATGCCAAAAACAACGGCAAATACAACAAGAACGAATCCCGCATAACCTTCCAGGATATAGAGGATTCGCTTGTCCTTGTCGTCAACTCCTTTTCCACGCAGGCTTCCTACGAAAACCAGACCAAAAAAGCAATAAACAATACCTTTATCACCGAAGCGATGACGGATTTCTTCTACCATTCGCTCGAAGTTTTCTTTGCCGAAAACCCTGAGGCGGCGGACAAGATCGTCGCACAGGTGCTTATAAACAAGCGCGCGCGTGAATCGGCGGAAAATATGCGCACGACGGCAAAGAAAAAGCTCACGACAACGCTCGATATCACCAATAGTGTGGATAAGTTTGTTGCGTGCAGACTGCGCGATCCCGAAAAATGCGAGCTTTACATTGTAGAGGGCGATTCGGCTCTTACGAGCTGCAAGCTTGCGCGGGATGCGGAATTTCAGGCGATAATCCCCGTGCGCGGAAAAACGCTCAATTGCCTTAAAGCCAGCTTCGATAAAATAATGAAAAGCGATATTATCATAGATCTGATTAAGGTCATCGGATGCGGGGTGGAGGCAAAGCAGATGAAAGCAAAGGGCGTTTCGTCATTCGATATAAACGCTCTGCGTTGGGATAAGGTCATAATATGCACCGATGCGGACGAGGACGGTTATCAGATCCGCACGCTTATCCTTACAATGTTCTACCGCCTGCTTCCCACGCTTATCGCAGAGGGCAGGATATATATCGCCGAAACGCCGCTTTACGAGATAAATTGCGAAAAGGAAACCTATTTTGCATACAACGAAGCCGAAAAGGCGGGTATTCTCGCAAATAATGTCGGCAAGCGCAAATACACGATAAAGCGCTCGAAGGGCCTGGGCGAAAACGATCCGCAGATGATGTCCTATACGACAATGAAGCCCGCGACGCGCAGGCTCATAAGAATATCTCCGGATGACGAGGCAAAAACCTACGAAATGTTCGATGTTCTGCTCGGAGATAATATATCCGGCAGAAAGGATTTTATTGCGCAGAACGGTGCGAAATATATCGATCTTGCGGATTATTGATGAGGTGTGATTATGGCGAAAAAGAAACAGATCGTGCAGGAACCGGAGATCGTTGCCGAACCGATAGATATTTCCATAACAAACGTGCTCGAAACGAATTATATGCCCTATGCCATGAGCGTTATCGTTTCCCGTGCGATACCCGAAATAGACGGCTTTAAGCCGGCTCACAGAAAGCTGCTTTACACGATGTATAAAATGGGGCTGCTCACCGGGACAACGCAGAAAAGCGCAAAGGTGGTCGGGCAGACGATGGTTCTGAACCCGCACGGCGATTCCGCGATATACGAAACGCTTGTACGTCTTACAACCGGTAAGGAATGCCTTCTCCACCCGTTTATCGAATCCAAGGGCAGCTTCGGCAAGCAGTATTCCGAAATGGCTTATGCCGCGTCGCGTTATACCGAATGCAAGCTGGCGAAATTCAGCGAGGAGATATTTTCCGGGATCGATTGCGATGCCGTGGATTTTGTCGATAATTACGACAGCACCGTAAAGGAACCGGTGGTTCTGCCCACGAGCTTTCCGAATATACTTGTTAATCCGAATTCAGGTATAGCCGTCGGCATGGCAAGCAATATATGCTCCTTCAACCTCCGTGAGGTGTGCGATGTCACCGCGGCGTACCTTCGTAACGAAAACATCACCACGGACGAAATAATGGAAATACTCAAAGCTCCGGATTTCTCTACGGGCGGGCTGCTGATATACGATAAAGCAAAGCTGCGCGAGATATACGAAACCGGCAAGGGAAGCATAAAGGTCCGGGCGAAATATACTTACGATCGTGCCGCGAACCGTATCGAGGTATTGCAGATACCGTATACGACAACGCTCGAAAAGATCAGGGATTCCATCGTTTCACTCGTCAAGGAGGGCAAGCTGAAGGATATTTCCGATGTTCGCGACGAGATAGACATAAACGGATTCAAGATGGCTATCGACCTCAAACGCGGCGTGGATCCGGAAAGGCTCATGCAAAAGCTTTTCAGATCGACCGAGCTCGAGGATGATTTCAAGTGTAATTTCAATATTCTCGTTGGCAGCGTTCCGCAGACAATGGGCATAAAATCCATTATCGAGGAATGGTGCGCTTTTCGCGTGGAATGCCTCCGAAGGACATATGTTTTCGAGCTCGGCAAGAAAAGCGACAAGCTGCACCTGCTTTACGGTCTTCGCTCGATACTCCTGGATATCGACAAGGCAATAGCCATTATTCGCGGTACCGAAAACGAGGATGACGTTGTCCCGAACCTGATGAAGGGCTTTTCCATTGATGAAGTGCAGGCGGAATTCGTTGCCGATATAAAGCTCAGAAATCTCAACCGCCAGCATATTATCAAGCGTGTTGAGGAGATCGAAAAGCTGGAAAAGGAGATCGAGGAGCTGAAGCTGCTCATTTCAAGTGAACGCAGGATAAAGACACGCATAGTAAAGCAGCTTGCCGATATTGCCGAAAAATACGGCAAACCGCGAAAGACATATATTATCGAGCGCGACAATATCGAGCTTGCCGAGCCGATCGAAGAAGTGCCGGATTATCCGTGCGTTGCATTTCTCAGCGCGGAGGGATATTTCAAAAAGTGCACTCTCGCTTCGCTGCGCGGCAACGATATCCAGAAATTCAAGGAAAACGACAGCCTGCGTTCCCGATTCGAATGCAGCAATTCGGATGAGATACTCTTCTTCACCTCCGAAGCTCAGGTGTATAAATCCCGCCTGAACGATTTCGATGATACAAAGGCGAGCGCTTTGGGCGATTATGTCCCCGCAAAGCTCAAAATGAACACGGACGAAAAGGTTGTTTCCGCCATCGTTCTGAACGATTACGGCGGAAGAGCGGTTTTATTCTTCGAAAACGGAAAGGCGGTTTCCGTTCCGCTCGAATGTTACCGAACAAAAACAAACCGCAAAAAGCTCACCGGTGCCTTTTATTCGGGCAGTCCGGCTGTCGCGGTGTTTCCCGCAGGGGGCGAACGCGAATATCTTATGCATTCCGACGACGGACGCGCGCTGCTTATCGCCGAAAAACAGATAATCGAAAAATCGACGCGCACCTCATACGGCAGCACCGTATTTACGCTCAAAAAGGGCAGGCATATAGATGCCGTGACGGTTTACGATCCGGAAACAAGGCATCTTGTAAAAGAATCGCGGTACCGTAAATCCAAGCTGCCTGCAGCAGGCGTTCTGTTCGAGGATATCGATCCGGAGATCACGCAGCAGACACTTCTTGATTGACAAAACCGCGATATGATAGTATAATGATGTGATAAAGGGAGGCGAAGGGAATGAATAACAAAAGCAAACTTCCGCTGCGGTATATTTCAATGCTGCTTGCGCTGCTGCTGCTTATCGCCGCGGCAACGGTTTTGCTGTTTATAAATCAGACAGCCGCTGCCGTTGTTTTGTGCGCCTCGCTTGTTTACGGCGGAGTCGTCTTCTTTGCGCTACGGCGCAGGATACGCTCACGCATCGGGCTCGAAAGCGCCGGGATCCAGCAAATGCTTTCATCTTTTGTGGGCGAGATCGATTCGCCGATCATGGTAGTAAACGAAACAAACCGCATTATCTGGAGCAACATCGGCTTTGATTCGCTCCCGGATGTGAGTAATCACCACATAACCTCCGGCGCGGGCAAGCTTTTCGGCGGTGCCGTTTCCTATGCAAACCTTTCAGCCGCCTGCGGCAGTACCGGCGGATGCATCGATGTCGAAACAGCCGCCGGCCCGTTCTCGGTCCGGGCATTTCCGCTTGATTTCGGCGGTCAAAGGCTTTTCGGTACGATATGGTACGACCGAAGATCGGTCACGGAGCTGCAAAAAATGCTCGATGACGGGGCTATCCGCATCGCATATATAGTCATTGATAATACAAACGAAGTCACGCAGGAAATACAGGAAAACCGGCGTTTCGGCTCCGCTACCGTCAACAAGCTGCTTACAGAATGGGCAAACAGCTACAACGCAATGCTCATCGAATACGATCGCGACAAGTATGTAATGCAGTTCGAAAACCGTTTTCTTTCCGATATGATCAACAGCCGCTTCGATATTATCGATCGGGTGGTGGAAAGCTCGCTCGGCGAATCCCCTGTTCCGATAACCATTTCTATCGGCGTTTCGGCAGGAGAGGGCACATTGCTCGAAAAACGTGAATCGGCTCAATCGGCGCTTCGTTCGGCGCTCCAACGCGGCGGCGCGCTTGCCGTTGTCCGTACCCCCGACGGCGAGGACAGCTACGGCGGCCGCACAAAGGCGGTGCAGAGGCAGACAAAAATCCGTTCCCGGCTCTGCCGCGATCTGCTGTTCGATCTTATCCCGAAGTCGAGCAATGTTATCATAATGGGGCATCAAAGGCCGGATTTCGATTCGATCGCATCCAACATCGGTATTTCCAAGCTCGTATATTCCTTCGGCAAACCGTATTCCATTGTTGCCGATGTAAACGATTCCAATATTTCCGGGCTTCTTGCCACTCTTACCGGATTTCCGGAATATGAAAACGTTTTTGTCGATGAAGTATACGCGCAGGAGCTTCTGACACCCGATACACTCGTCATCATTACCGACGTTTCCAATCCGGAGCTTTTTGCCGCACGCGGTGTTTACGATAACGCCAGCCGTGTTGTCGTTATCGATCACCATGCGATAAAGGAAACGCTCGGCGAACAGGTCGTTCAGCCGAGCAATATCGATCCGACGGCTTCAAGCGCTTCCGAGCTCGTCTGCGAAATACTCGAGCTTTCGCTCAAACCCGGCGTGCTGCGGCCCGAGGAAGCGCAGGTCCTTCTTGCGGGGATCCTTCTTGATACTCAATACTTTTCCCGCGATACCGGCACCAGAACCTATTCGGCGTGCAGCTTTCTGCGCAATGCAGGTGCGGAAGCCGGTAAGGCAAAGAATTTCTTTAAATCGGATATCGCACAGTTCCGTGCCGTTACAAAGATCGAGGAGCGATTCGAGGTATACAAAGAAAGATTCGCCATTTCGGCTTATGATTACGGCACCGATCCGCAAAACAAGGTCACCGCTTCCAAGGCTGCCGACAGGCTTATCGAGATCGACGGGATATCGGCATCGTTCGTGCTCTATACGCTTGATAACGGTGTAAATCTTTCCGCCAGAAGCGACGGCAGCATAAATGTTATCAATATCGCCAAAATGCTTGGCGGCGGCGGGCACTTTCAGTCTGCGGGCGCTTTGATCCGCAGGCTCGACGGGGATTCGCCCGGCGTGCCGGTCTTTGATATCGGCGAAGCGGAAGCGATACTCAAAAAAGCAATAGACGAATATATCAGCAACTCTTAGGAGGTCAATCATGAAGGTCATTTTATTACAGGATGTTAAAGGTCAGGGCAAAAAGGGCGATCTTATCAACGCTTCCGACGGATACGCGCGCAACTTTCTTCTCCCGCGCAAGCTCGCAAAGGAAGCGGATGCCGGATCAATAAAGCAGATAGAAATACAGAAGGAAAGCGAAGCTTTCCATATTGCCGAAGAAAAGAGAAAAGCCGAGGAAACCAGGGCGTTCCTTTCCGGCAAATCGATACGGTTCAAAACAACAGGCGGTGCCGACGGCAGGCTTTACGGCGCCGTTACGGCAAAGGATGTAAGCGAAAAGATCGGCTCCGAACTGGGGCTCGATATCGACAAGCGTCTTATCACCATTTCCGACACGATAAAAACAACCGGCGAATATACCGTCAGGATCAAGCTCTTTCAGGGGATTTCCGCAGAGCTGAAGCTTATCGTGGAGGCATGATTAAATTTTTCGGGAGCATTTACAATGGCGGAACTTGACAGCAGCACGGCGATAAAAAGAATGCCGTATTCCCTGGAGGCGGAGCAGGCCTTGCTCGGCACGGTCATCGTTGATTCCGAACGCTTTGCGGATATAGCTTCGCTGAAAGACGAGGATTTTTATCTCGAACAGCACAAAAGCATATTCGCCGCAATGCGCGAAATGTTCAACGAAAACAAGCCGATCGACCCCGTTACGCTCATTGATGCGCTTACAAGGCTCGGCACATATACGGAAGGCGATGCCGCAAAATATATTAAGCTGCTTGCCGATTTTGCCGTCAATTCCGTAAATGTCGAGCAATATGTCGGCATAGTCAAGGATAAATCCCTTTTGCGTGCGTTGATTGATGCCTCCCGCGATATTTCCGATCTCGCATACAGCGAACGCGGCGCCGTTTCGGATGCGGTAAACTATGCGGAGCAGCGGATATATTCCATTTCACAGGATAAATACAGCGATGGCTTTGACAATATCAGGGATGTAATAGTTCAGCATTATAATACGCTGAAAATGTTGAAGGATAACCCGGAAGCTCTGTCCGGTACACCCACAAAATTCGATTCACTGGACAGGGTGCTTGTCGGAATGGGGGCAGGCGATCTTGTCGTAGTCGGCGGAAGACCGGGTATGGGCAAAACCAGCTTTTGTATGAATGTAGCGACGAATGTTGCAAAATCCACCCGGAAGAACGTGGCGATCTTTTCGCTTGAAATGTCGTCGGAGCAGCTTGTTTCCCGTATGCTTTCGAGCGAAGCGCTCATCGACAGCTCCTCGATGCGTTCCGGCCGGCTCACGGATGACGATTGGAGGCATCTTGCGGAAGCGGCAAGCGTGCTTTCCGAAACAAACATATATATAGATCCGAGCACGAATACCACCCCGACAGCCATGAAATCAAAGCTGAGAAGGCTTGATAATATCGGGCTGGTCGTCGTCGACTACCTGCAGCTTATGGCACCCGATGTGGCGAACGACAACCGGGTTCAGGAAATAGCCGGTATTACGCGTTCGCTCAAGCTTATGGCAAAGGAATTCGGGATCCCGGTGATACTCTGCTCGCAGCTTGCGCGTCAATCCGAAAACCGCAAGGACAGGCAGCCGATGCTTTCCGACCTTCGCGATTCCGGCGCAATAGAGCAGGATGCGGACATTGTTCTTTTCATATACCGCAGCGATTATTACGAACGCAAGGACGGAGAATCGCAGGACGGTACGGCGGGCAATTCGGATTACATATCCGCAGAGATCAATGTCGCCAAAAACCGTCACGGCGGCACAGGTGTCGTGAAGCTTGCCTGGGTCGGCAAGTATTTCAAATTTATGAGTATAGAGGAAAACATCGCCGATGTATCGGGAGTCTGAGCTTGTTTGCTCCGTTTGGAATTACCTCGACGGTATCCGCATTGAAACGGAGGGAAAGGGAATATGCGCCTGCCTTTCCGGCGGAGCGGATTCGGTCGCGCTGCTTTCGGCGCTTGAAGAGCTTTCGGGCGAATTCGGGTACAGGCTTTACGCCTGTCATTTCAACCACGGTATCCGCGGCGCGGAGGCGGACAGGGATGAAAAATTCTGCAAAGACCTGTGTGCCCGCCTAGGTATAAAGATATTCTGCGGTCGGGACGATGTTCCGGCGTATGCGGCTCTTTACGGTAAATCCGTCGAAGAAGCGGCGCGCGAATGCAGATATGCGTTTTTTTCGCGTATTCTCGCAAAGCGGGATATAGACTTCTGCGCCACCGCTCACAACATGAACGACGATGCCGAAACATTGCTTATTAACCTCTGCCGGGGCTCCGGTTCCAACGGCGCTTCCAGCATTTCACCTCGCAACGGCAGCATCCTCCGACCGATGCTGAAAGTACCGCGCAGCGAGGTGGAATCCTACCTTGCCGCTGTCGGCAGGGAATATATTACAGACAGCACAAACCTTTGCGATGATTACACACGCAACTATTTCCGCCACGAAGTACTGCCGGCTATCGAAAAGGTATACCCGAACGCCGTTGCGGCACTTTCATCCTTTGCCGATTCCGCGAGGGAGGACAGAGCGTATTTCGAAAGCGTTACGGAAGGGCTCGGCGGGGATCTTACCGGTTTGCCGAAACCGCTTCGTGACCGTGTAATTTTAAGAAAATATAAAGACTTTACCGGTAAAATTGCTTCAAGGCAGGTTTTGAATTCGGTCTCCGCGGCTCTTGCAGCCGGCGGGCGGAAAGTTGTATTTATCGATAACGGGACGGAGGCTGTGACCGACAACGGCACCGTGGCATTTTTCAGGCGTTCGAGCGGGAATGCGCCGCTTTACGATGAAGTCCTTCTTGCCGGCGGCGAAAACAATGTTCTGGGCAGAAGAGCGGCGGTGTATGTCGGTGCCGCAGAAGGTGCGTTTATTAACAAAGTGTTCACCGAAAACACCCTCGAATCTGCTAATATATCCGGGAATCTCCGCGTGCGCAACCGCCGCGAGGGCGACCGTATATGTATCCGCGGCGTGAACCGCAGCGTTAAGAAGCTGTTTATCGAAAACGGTATACCGAAGGAATACCGTTCGCATATCCCGGTGATACTTGATGACATGGGTATCATATATATACCATTTGTCGGCATCTCCGACAGAGTATTTTCCAAAACCCCGGAAAAACCGATCCATATTACAACAGTATTGAATAATACAGAACCCGAAAGGTGGGGCGTTGCCTATGAAAAAAAGAAGCAGCGGTAAGTTTATAATACTTGCCTACATTTTGTTTTTTGTCCTGATAATAGTGATCGCGAATTCGATTATGTCCGGCAATACGAGCCAAAAGGAGATCGATTACAGCGAAGTAGTGCAGATGTTCCGCGACGGCAAGGTAAAGCGCTTTTATATCGACGGCAGCACCAGTACGCTTTATCTTTCCGAAAAGGCAGAGAATGTCAAGGAAGGCGCGAGCGCTGCGGACGGAAAGTTCGAATACCGCCAAGCTTTGTGCAGCCACAAGCTGCTCAGCTTCACCTCATTCAAGGAAGACTGCGGCGATCTGATTAAAGAACAGCTCGGTGTCAGTATAGATGATTATACCTATAAAGCCCCGAAGGAGATCCCCTGGTGGGTCGCATATCTCCCTTATCTTATAATTGTTATCGCCTTTGTGTTCATGTTCTGGTACTTCGTTGTGCGGTCGAGCAAAAACGGCAGCGGCGGCGGTATTGGCAGACTCAATTCCTTCAACAAGGCACGCACAAAGCTCGGCAGCGACGAAAAGAAAAAGGTTCTCTTTACCGATGTGGCCGGTGCGGATGAGGAAAAGGAAGAATTGCAGGAGGTTGTCGACTTTCTTCGAAACCCCGGCAAGTATTCCGAACTGGGTGCAAGGATTCCGAAAGGCGTTTTGCTTGTAGGCGCTCCCGGTACCGGTAAAACACTGCTTGCAAAGGCTGTCGCGGGGGAAAGCGGCGTTCCGTTTTACTCCATCTCCGGCTCGGACTTTGTCGAAATGTATGTCGGTGTCGGCGCTTCGCGCGTGCGCGATCTGTTTGAAACGGCTAAAAAAACCGCGCCCTGCATTATTTTTATAGATGAGATCGATGCCGTCGGGCGGCACAGAGGTGCAGGTCTTGGCGGCGGGCACGACGAACGCGAACAGACTTTGAACCAGCTTCTTGTCGAAATGGATGGGTTCGGTGTCAATGACGGTGTTATCGTTATGGCGGCAACAAACCGTCCGGATATCCTCGATCCCGCGTTGCTTCGCCCCGGAAGATTCGATCGCCAGATAACGGTCAATTATCCGGATATCAAGGGCAGGGAAGAAATACTGAAGGTTCACGCCCGGAATAAACCGCTGGGCAAGGATGTTGACCTTGCTACTGTCGCAAAGACGACCGTCGGCTTTACCGGTGCGGATCTTGCAAATCTTCTCAACGAGGCCGCTCTCCATGCGGCACGAAAGAAGAAAACCGTAATCAATACCGATGATATCGAGGAAGCGACGATAAAAGTCATTGTCGGCCCTCAGAAGAAATCCAGCATAATCCTGCCGGAGGAAAAGCACAAAACCGCCGTACACGAAGCCGGCCACGCGATCGTGCAGAAGCTTGTCGGATCCCCCGATCCTGTACACCAGATCTCCGTGATACCGAGCGGGCGCGCACTCGGATACACGCTTTCCTTCCCGGAGAAGGATAAACGCAGCGTTTACAAAAACGAACTGCTGGATAATATATGTATGCTGCTCGGCGGCAGAGCGGCGGAACAGCTTGTAAACGGCGATATATCCGGCGGCGCCTCCAACGATATGGAGCGTGCAACCGAGATCGCACGCAATATGGTCACAAAGCTCGGCATGAGCGATGTGCTCGGCCCGGTTGTCTATTCTTCGGAAAACAACGAGGTTTTCCTCGGCAAGGATTTCGGAACGACCAAAAACTATTCCGAAAAAATAGCCGAGCTTATCGACGACGAGATAGAAAAGATCATCAAGGGCCAGTTCGAACGCGCTTTGAAAATACTTGGCGACAACCGCGATATAGTCGAATTCATTGCCGATTATCTTGTCAAGCACGAGATTATGGACGGCGAGCAATTCGAGCTCTGCTTCCGCGATGGCGTTACCGAAGCCGATCTTGATGCGGTTTCCGAAAGAAAAGCAAACCGCAACAGCAAGGAAAATGAGGAACGCCGCGCCGAGCTTGAAAAAGCAAAAAGCGAAAGAAAGAGAAAAACTCCTCGTGCCGACGACGATTCCGGGAAGGATGATATCTTTTCGGACGACGTATTTAAGGAATGACGATCAGAATGCTCTGGCGCCGGTAACCCCTGCGCCGGAGCGTTTTGCGGTGAATAAAAAAATCCCCGGCGGTTATCCTTCGATTATAAACAATTATTTTCGGAGGTAACGGATATGAAGAAATCCGAATCGTTTTTCAAAGGAAGTCTCGGCTTTGCCATTATCGCTCTGACGTTGCTTGCTACTGCCGTCACCGGGCTTTATTTCGGCGTTGCACTCGGCAGGAACGCGCTACGAGAAGGCGATATCAGTGACGAAAGCGAGCTGCTTTTTGATCTTTCGGAACCGGTTTCCGAGGTTCCGGAGAAGCTTACTTCCGCTTCGGACGGTTCGGCCGCATTTGCCGAATCTTTCGCTTCTGCGGCAGAAAGCGAACCGGAAACATCAGCTTCGCGGGCAGAGGGCACGGAAATCGAGCACGGTTGGGTCATCAATTCACACGGGTATACCTATCTGTATAACGGGCGCGGGTATCGCCAGTTCAATTACGGCAGTGCGGCACTCGGCCGTTATGTCGATAACCTTGCGGCGTTTTGCAGGGAAGTGACCGGAAGTTCGAGAGTTTTCAACCTTCCTGCGCCGGTAAGCACAACATTCGCCGATATCCCGCGTGAGATATATAAAGAGGATAATTTCTACAATCTTCCGCAGAGCACATTTGTCGCGGCGGTTTCAACAGAGCTCGGCGCGGATGCGGTGACGATCGATATCGTAGACCGACTCGAATCGCTGTATGATGCGGGAGAAAGCGTTTATTATAATACCGACAGCAACTGGACTCCGCTTGCAGCTTACCATGCCTATGAAGCATTCTGCAATGCGGCGGGTATAAAATCGCTTCCCGTTTCGGAATTCGGAAATTGCGGGTACGGCGGTTTTCTCGGCGATTTTTACAAAGCAACCGGTTCGGCTCTGCTTGCGGAAAACGAGGATGACTTTTATTGCCTTACTCCGCCGAAGGGTATTACGACGGAGCTCAATGCATACGTTTCGGGCAAAAAGCGCTCCGGTTACAGTCTTTGTGCGAACAGGTATTCGAAGGACGACCCATTCGGGGTCTATTTCGGAATTAAGGCATCACGTTACGAGATCATCAGCAATGCCGAAGGCGGCGGAAGCCTGCTTGTCATCGGGGATACCTCCTGCCGCCCGTTGATACCTCTTCTTACAGCGCATTATTCACGGATCGATTATATCGATCCGGCGACTTTTCAGGAAAACCTTATCGAATTCGCCGCAAAGCGCAACTATGATGATATACTGATTTCAATGTACACCGTAAATGCGGTAAGCGGAGCCGAAGTCCCGGCTTTTGCAAATCTTATCGGGAGTAAAGATAATGGACAATAAAACAATATACGGATTCGTCTCCGTCAAAAGCGTTATCGAGGCAAAAAGCCGCGATATAGAAAAAATATATATCGAACGCGGACGTTACGAAAAAGCCATGCGTTCCAAACTTTCGGTCACCGAGCAGCGAAGATATGCCTCCATATTGGCATCGGGTGCGGAATGCGTATTTGTCTCCGAGGATGAATTTGCCGCGCTCGCGCCGGAAGGCGGCTCCGGCGGCATCGCCGCGCTTGTCGGACCGCGCAGATTTACTCCCGCACAAAAGCTCCTTTCGATGCGCGGGGGCTACATAGCCGTGTTGGACGGTATAGAGGATCCGTTCAATTTTGCGTATGCTCTCAGGTCGCTTTATGCCGCCGGGGTCGACGGAGTTATCCTGCCGGAACGGAATTTTTATGAGGCGAGCGATACCGTCATACGCTCCTCCGCAGGCGCTTCCGAAAAGATAAACGCCTGCTGCGTTCCCTCTCTTGCAGAGGCCTGCGCTGTTTTGAAGCGTAACGGGTATATGATTGTCTCTACCGCAAAGACATCGGAAGCAAAGGATCTTTATCGCTGCCGCTTCAATCGCCCGCTTTGCGTTGTATACGGCGGGGAAAAGCGGGGCATCAGCAAGGAGATAATCGATATTTCCGACGAGGTGGTAAAGATAAAATACCCGCATGATTGCCACTATTCTCTGCCGGCGTGCAGCGCGGTATCGATCATTTCATTCGAAATAGCGCGAAAGCTTTCAAGATACACCCCCGAAAAATAACACCTCCGGGATATCGCCCATTATTACCGTGTCGCTTATAATGTATTCCAGCTCTATTTTGTCGCTCAGTTCGCGGAAGGGCGCAACACATCTGTATTCAAGTGTCACCGTCACGCTCACACGGTAATGTGTCTGGTTGATCCCGGCACCGTAAAAATCGCTTTTCACGGAATATGCGGCTGCTCCGGACGGGATTATCTTTAATCCTATTCCGGGCCCTTTTCCGGAAAGCGCGTGCGAACCGAATATATTCCCGAGCGGGAGTTCGAACTCGTTTTCACATTCCGAAACGGCTTTTCCGGCTTCAAGCGCCAGGAAAGAGGATATGCCGTTTATCGCGGCGGTATCGGCATATATTCGCTTCGGTTTTCCGTCCGCACCGTATTCGCAAATTACGGCTCTTTTTATGAGCTCGGCATTTTTGTCCGAATAATCCGAAAACGAGCAAAGCACCATTTCCGTAATACTCCCCTTTATCGAAAAGCATATGTCCTCGCAGGCATCCGGGTAGTATGCCCGTATACGCAAGGCCGAAAGTGCGGCTGCGAGCAGAAGCATTATCAATATACACCTTTTAAGTCTTTTCAATTGCATCACCGTTGTCATTATTCAGCTTTATATATTTGTTTTGGAGAAAGCAATATGAAACATAAGCTTACGGCAAACGATTGGCGCCGGGTATTCTGTATCCTTGTCGGTACAGTCGGCTATGTAATCGGCACAAACTTTTTTATTGTTCCCGTGGGGCTGTACAACGGCGGGCTGCTCGGGTTGGCGCAGGTCATCCGTACCGCCTGCACGACATTCCTCGGCGCAAGCTTTCCGTTTGATATTTCGGGTATAATTTCCTTTCTGCTGAATATCCCGCTTATGATATTCACATATAAGACAGTCGGCAGGGAATTCATACTGAAAACGCTGCTGTGTATCGGTTCGCAGTCGCTTCTGCTTTCGGTCGTGCCGGTGTACCCTCTCATCGGCGACGATCCGCTCACCTGCTGCATTATCGGCGGTATTCTTTGCGGTGCGAGTGTCGGCTTTATGCTGCAAAACGGCGGGTCGAGCGGCGGCGTGGATATTATCGGTATGTATTATTCGAAAAAGGGGCAGCACACTGTCGGCAGAATAAACCTTTCTATAAACGTTTTTGTTTATTGCCTCGCGTTTTTTGTCACCGGTGATATCCGCCGTATCATCTACACGCTTATATTTGCAAGCGTGAATATGTTTACTATCGACAAAATACATTCCCAGAACATCAACAGCGAAGTTCTTATCATCTCCAAGCACGACGATGCGGAGATCCAGAACGCAATAATACTCGAAATGCGTCGCGGAGTTTCCTATTGGGAGGGCTTCGGTGCATTTACGGGCGAAAGCTCGCGTATTCTCTATACGGTCGTTTCGAAATATGAGCTGCCTCAGCTCAAAAAGATCATATTCCGTATCGACCCGAAAGCATTTGTTTCGGTAAAGAACAATATATCTATTTCCGGCAATTTCGAAAAACGCCTGTAAAGGAGCTGGATTTATGAATTTTCTTCTTGTTTTGGCATATGGCATAAGCCTTTCCATGGATGCCTTTGTCGTTTCTGTGTGCAAGGGTCTTTCGCTCGGAAAGGTTCGTGCACGCGATTGCTTTAAGGTCGGTACATATTTCGGCATATTCCAGGGGATAATGCCGCTTCTCGGTTATTTTCTTGCCGATATGTTCAAGGTCTATATCGAACGCTTCGATCATTGGATCGCTTTTATTCTGCTTTTGTATATAGGCGGAAAAATGATCTATGACAGCTTCCACGGCGAGGAAGAAGATCAGGACGGCGCACTCTCCTTCGGCAAAATGATAACACTTTCCGTTGCCACCAGTATTGACGCACTTGCCGTTGGGATCGCCTTTTGCTGCGAGGGCATGCCGCTTATGTCCTCCGGGGCGACCCTCGGTGTTTTTGCATCCGCTTTCATTATATGTATGACGACATTTCTGATTTCCGCTTTTGGTGTCAGAATCGGCAAAATATGCAAATCCGGGCTGCGTTCCCGTGCGACACTGATTGGCGGCGCGGTTCTTATCCTTCTCGGCGTAAAGATACTTGTCGAGCATGTGTTCGGTTTTTCGCTGCTCTGAATCGTGCAGAATAACGGATATACTTGACACTTAGTGTGCCAGATTGTATAATAGACACAGAAACCCCTGCAAAGGAGATCTAAAATGAAACGAATCGCTTCATTGCTTGTATGTGCGGTCATTGTATTCGCCTGTATTCCGTTCGCATCTGCGGCGGAAGATATCACCGTCATTTCCGGCAATTACAGCCTTGTTTACGAAGGTGCCGATAAGATTACTATCGGCGATATTGAAATAATACCCGAAGAGGATTTCGAATTCGAAATACAGGTCACCGTCAGTGGGGCGGAATCGAAATTCAACATCTTCCTGCTGAACGGTGCTCCCATCGGTTCCGTTTCGGAGGGCAAGAATACCATAAAGCTCCGTAGCAGTCAGCTTGCGGAGGGTGAAAACACCCTCGGTGTACGCTTGGGGACTGCTGATGGCACCTACGATTTTTCCATGGTGTACGGCACTGTCAATCTCGATGACATGAAGGTTGTCTCTGTCGAACTTGTCGGGGCGGGTGCTTCACATCCGGATAAGGTAATAAGATATATGCCGAACGTCGGCTCTGCGGAGGTGACTGCCGAGGAAGTACAGTATACCGGCGGTATCCAGATCGGCGACGGCTGGTCCGCCGAAACAAAGCTTGGCGGCAGCACACCGGATGTCCCGGTTGCGTGCAATTTTGTTTTCGAAAAGCCTTCTTCGGACGGACGCTTCAATATCAAGTCTTCCTCGATCGCGGATGGCAGATATGAGATGAAGATATACCGCGGCGGCAAGGTTGCCGAGACGCGCGAATGCGTTATCGACAACACTCCTCCGGAAATAGTATTTTCGGTTCCCAATAACGCAAAGGTTTCACCTTTGGGCAGCATTGATTATACGGTCAACGATCAGACGGAATGCAGCGTAAAGCTCGTTTTGGACGGTCTTCCCGCTGCTTCGATCAGACCTTCGCGCCTGGAAAAGGGCAAGCATACCGCATATGTTACCGCAACGGATAAAGCCGGCAACAGCAGTTTCGAAATGCTCCTGTTCGAGATCACGGACGAGGTTTTTTCGGTCGAAATGCTCGAAAACAGTGTCAAAATGTCGGTGCTCGGCGATGCAAAGGTATATTCCGGCACGCTTGCAACGCGCATCCGTATGCTCGAAAACCGCAATGCCGTTGATGAGCTCACCCACCTTCGATATAAGGATGAAAGGCTTATTTCCTTTAACGACAAAGCATCCCATGTGACTGCCCCGGTAAACGGCAAATCGGCTTACCAGTCCTTCGTTGTCGATACCGAATTCTGCAAGGATGAGGATGTGATAGTTTCCTATACCGGGACAACGGGTAACGGCAGCGATATCCGGCTCACCGCATGGAATTACAAGGACAGTAAATGGGATACCGTATTTATCGCAAAAAGCGGTGTTCCTGCGACGTTCAGGCTGAAGCTGGAGGATTATTCACGCGATGATAAGATCCGTGTGAATGCTTCGGCATACACCTATGGCAACGGCAGCAATACGATATTATGGAATTCGGACACCCAGTATTATACCCGTTACGGCGATCTTAACGAGCTGTATTACCGCATAAATGACTATGCGGTCGAGCAGTACGGACTCGGCAACATCGCATACTGCGTTCATACCGGCGACCTTATCGACCAGATGAATGCAGGTCTCGAAACGGCGCATTCGCAGTACAAAATCGCTTCGAAAGCACAGGATATACTTGATTCCGCCGGCGTTCCGAACGGCGTTGTCAGCGGCAACCACGATGTCAATCATACCGCCGCGGATTACAGCCTGTACTGCGAATATTTCGGAGAGGACAGATACAGTGATTTTGCCTGGTACGGCGGCAGTCTCGATAACAATACGCACCATTACGATCTGATATCCGTCGGCGATTACGATTTTGTGTTCCTTTACCTCGGCGTATTCAAGGAAGCGGATGAAAAAACAATCGCATGGGCAAATTCGGTGTGCCGCAGCTATCCGAACCGCAATGTCGTGATATGCACGCACGAATACCTTTTGCCCTCCGGAGCCTATTCGGGCGACAGGGCGGAAAAGATCTGGAACGAGATTGTTGTTCCCAACGAAAACGTAATGATGATGCTTTGCGGTCATAATGACGGCGTGTGCGATAAGCTGCACCGGGTCGAGGGAACAAATCGTTATGTTGCCGAAATACTGGCGGATTATCAGTTTGCCGAGCTTAACAAAGGTCCGCAGCACGTCGAAAACGGCTGCACCTGCGACGGCGAAGGTTTTGTCCGGCTGATGACATTTACATCCGCCGGCCAGCTCATATCTAAGACATACACTCCGTTCTGGGACAGCTATAATTACTATCCTTCTTACCAGGACAGCTTTGTTTATGATCTTTCGCTCATAAAAGCGGACAGATCCATATGCACCTCCGAATTCAACGTTTTGGGCAATGTGAAGGAAGCCGGAAATGTAGGCGAAAAATTCTCGCTTAAAGGCTGCGACGCATTTTATGCGGAGATCACATCCTCTTACTGCGATTCTCTTTCCGCGATATATGTTATCAACGAGTATTCGAGCGATTATATCGCCGATACTCCCGCCAAATACGGCGAACAGGAATACGAACGTGTTGCAGCCGGAAGCCTTGCGAATGTAAACGAAAACTTCCGCATGGGAGAGGTGAACAAAAAGCCCGCTTCTTCGGTCGCGAACTCTCTGATAGAGCTTCTGCCCGAAAGCAGCAATGCATTTACGCAGGTCAGCGGATCCGAAAAGTTTTCCGTAACATCCGGGAGAAACGGCGGCTTTACGCTTGTCAACCCAAGTGACGGCAGCCAGAGCTGGACCAGTGTACAGAACAGCATCGGGAAAACGCATACCTTTAAAAACGGTGAAAGGCTTTACTTCGCTGTCACCGCCGATAAATCCGCAAAATGGAATATTATCCTGAATATCCGTGTCAACGGCGAAATGAAATCGATCAATTTTGCCAGGGATGCCGATATAGCCGAAATGTTCGGCTATATTCATTCGCTTCCGAGCGACATTCAGGGCACCTGGAACGGATATATAGAGCTTTCGGATTATTGGGGCAAGAACTGCGAGATCGTAAGCGTTTATCTCACAAGCGCGATTAAAGTCACGCCCATAACCTTTGATTATCTTTTCATCGGAAGCAGCGATTGCGGCAGGGTGCGCCTTGTTGCGGGCAATGATACCGTCACTGCATATGAGCTTTCTGAAGGTGAGGAAATGGCTTTGCCCGCCGCGTATCTTATGGGTTACCGCTTTGACGGCTGGTATACCGCAAAGGACGGCGGGGAAAGGGTCGAAAGAGTTTCCGGTATTTCCGGCACGCTTGAGCTTTACGCCAGATTCACGAAAAACGCCGAAGCCTCTGCCGAAAATCCGGTGTATTATGACGATGAGATCGAATTCGAGGATATTCCTTACGGCAAGATAATTATACTCAGCATTATCGCATTGTTTATAATCGTCGTGATAATCGTGCTGCGTGTCAAGATGAAAAATTCCGAAAAACGCCGCAAAAACGGAGGTAAAGCATAATGAAAAGGTTTCTTGCATTTTTTCTTTCGCTGATATTGTTTTCTGTTGTCTTCGCCTGCACCGCCGTCGCAAACGAAAGCAACCCGGTTTATGCTCATGCAGAGTATTCGCGCGATGGGGATATTATCTCCGTGAAGCTTTCGCTGCGCGATATACGGGATGAAGTCGGTATAGTCTGCGTCGACTTCACCTTCATTTACAACACCGATGATTATGAATTCTCATCTGCAGATGTTGCTTTTCCCGAAAAATGGCAGCCCTTTGCGGAAAGCGAAAATGCCGAAAGTCTCTCGCATCTTCTGTTGGATAATAACGGCAATCCTTCCGGCGGATATAATTGGAGCCTTGTCATGATAACTCCCGGCAACGGCATCACCGGTGATGACGAGCTTTCCTGCATTGTACATTTCAAGGTAAAGGGCGAAAAGCTTTCGGACATCGTTATCGAGGCGGGAAGTGTCGCAAACGATAACGGCACCCGTCTTAAATGTAATTCCCCAGTTGTATGTCCCGAAAACGGAAGCGTTGTCGATGATCCCTCTTCCGCACCCGATACAAGCAGCAAAATTGAATCGAACGGCGATCAGGAAAACACAAACGGTTCCGCCGCAGGCACCAGCCGGGGGGAAGGCTCTGTCGAACCGAGCGCCGAATCCGGCAGCAAAACCACGGTAATAATCATAGGCTCCATTGCCGTAGCCGCGGCAATTCTTGCAGCGGTGATCGTTATCCTTCGCAGAAAAGGGCACACTAAATGAAAAGGTTTTACAGCGAAAACAGCAAAGCAATAACTAAATTCATCGTCACCCATATAGTCATGTCCGTACTCGGTATAATGGTGGGGCTTGCGGTGCTTGCCTTCGAGGATGATAAAGCAGAGGGAATGAGTCTCCTTGCCGTTATCGGCAGCGTTTTCACCATTGGATTTATGTGCTTCATGCACTACGATGATATGTATTTTATCGCCGGCAGGGAAGGAATACGCGAGCGTGCCGAAAACATAAAGCCGGACAGACTAAAAGGCTTGAAAATCACGCTTTTTGCCTATGCGCCGACTTTGGCCGTCGCGCTGATTTCCGTGATACTTCACTTTGCGGCAAGCGACAGTGTCAGCGCTGTCGGGATGCTGTTTTACTACGCATTCCAAGGCAGCTTCCTGGCGCTTTATAAGCTTCGCGAAATGTGGGGATACCCTGTTTATGTTGCGGTAACACTGCTTCCCGCCATTATTTCTTCGGTTTTGGGTTATGCGATGGGTTATCACGACAAGACCCTGCGCGGGCTTTTCGGTATGAAGGTCGATCCGCCGTATGACGGCCCGACAGAGCGAATGAAGGGTAAGAAAACCGATACTAAATGATCGAGCTTCCTCATATAATCGCATGAAAGGCTATGTGATGATATGAAGAGCGATTTCAAAGAAGCAAAAATCAGCATTCTTATTCTTGCGATACTGCTGTTTGTTTCGGTTTTTATCTGCATATTTGCTGCGATGTTCACCTCGATGGGATATAAGGCATACCGCAATGCCGTCGCCGAAAGATCCGATCGCGCCGTTATAGTTTTGGATCCGGGGCATGGCGGCGAGGATCCGGGTGCCGTCGCGAACGGAGTATCCGAAAAGGATATAAATCTGGATATCGCTTTGCGCATCCGTGATATGCTTTCCTCCTGCGGCTACGATGTTGTTATGACAAGGTATGACGACAGGCTCCTTTACGGCACCGGCGAGGAAGGAAAAAAGAAGTATTTTGATCTTCGCAATCGGGTTGCATCTGTAAACGGGCTTGAATCTCCGATATTTGTGAGCATTCACCAAAATAAATTCCCGGCGGAGAGCTGCAAAGGGCTTCAGGTATTCTATTCCGGCAACAGCGAGCATAGCAGGCTTCTTGCCGATATAATACAGGAGGATGCAAGACTGCTCCAGCCCGAAAACCGCCGCAGCGCAAAATGCGGCAGCGAAACCGTGTATATTCTTGAAAAGCTGGAAATACCCGCTGTCCTTGTGGAGTGCGGGTTTATTTCAAACCGGCGCGAAGCCGAGCTGCTTTCCGCAGAGGATTACCGGGAATCGGTCGCTTTTTCGATCTTTTGCAGCATATGCCGATATCTGACGGAGGATATATGAAAACCGAGTATTTATGTGAAAACTGCGGGTATATCAGTGCAAAATGGTACGGTAAATGCCCGCAATGCGGTGAATGGAACAGCTTTTCGGAGCACACGGAGGAAGCTCCCGCGCCTGCTGCGGCAAAGTTAAAAAAGCCGCGCAGGGATGACGGTGCTATCACCGAATCCCCACGCGCGCGGCGGATACGCGATATAAGCTTTTCCGAAAAGGAACGTATTAAAACCGGCATCGGGGAGTTTGACCGTGTTTTGGGCGGCGGTATAGTTTCCGGCTCGGTCGTGCTCCTGTCGGGCGAGCCGGGGATAGGGAAATCGACCCTGCTTTTGCAGATATGCAAAACGCTCGGCATGAACGAACGTGTGCTTTATGTCACCGGCGAGGAATCCTCATCGCAGATCAGAATGCGCTGCCGTAGGATCGGTGTCGAAAACGACAATGTGTTTGTTTTAAGCGAAAACAATATAGACGATGTTATCACCGAGATCAATACATTGCAGCCCACCATCGCCGTTATCGATTCAATACAGACTATGTTCGATGACGGTTATCCCTCCTCGCAGGGCAGCATAACGCAGGTGCGCCAGTGTGCACTGCGCCTTATTGCCAAGGCGAAGGATTCCGGGATATCCATGCTGCTTGTCGGTCATGTCAATAAAGAAGGTGCTATCGCCGGGCCGAAGGTACTGGAGCATATGGTTGATGCCGTTTTGTATTTCGAGGGGGACAAGCAGCACGCCTACCGCATTATCCGCGCAGAGAAAAACCGCTATGGTTCGACAAACGAAATTGGCGTGTTTGAAATGTGCGAGGATGGATTAACCGAAATCGAGAAACCCTCCGAAATGCTGCTTTCGCAGCGCCCGAAGGGGGTTCCGGGGAACTGCCCCGTGTGTGTCATTGAAGGCAGCCGACCGATAATTGCGGAAATACAGTGCCTTGTATCGGCAACGGTGTACCCTTCGCCGCGAAGAATGTCATCCGGTATAGATTACAATAAAGCGGCCCTTCTGCTTGCCGTTCTGGAAAAGCGTTTGGGTCTGAAATATTCCCAGCAGGATGTTTATATTAACGTGGCGGCAGGCATGAAGCTGCTTGAACCTGCGTGCGACGCCGCCTGTGCCTGTGCAATGATATCCGCATACAAAAATCTGCCCGTGCCGGATGATCTGATCGTGTTCGGCGAGATCGGTCTGGCGGGCGAATGCCGCTCTGTCGCGAATATCGCGGCGCGTGTCAAGGAGTCCGTTCGGCTTGGGTTCAGGCGAATTGCGCTGCCGAAAAAGGCGGTTTCACAGTTAAAGGCAGCGGGTACGGGTGCGGAGATCATCCCGATAAACGGGGTTTACGATCTGGCAAGGCTGCTTGCCGACCCCGAATAAAGAGGTGCCCATGGAACGCGAATGCGAGCCTTTCCTTCCGCACGGAAGGGTCAAAAAGGCATTTATATCCGCAATTCTTCCGGATGATATCACCTCGGAGCTTACGGATTACGGTATCACCGTATATCGGCTCGGAAGATCGAAAAACATTCTTTCGGAGCTTGCATACCATCCGGATATTCTCGTGAACAACTTCCGGAAGGGAATGTGGATATGTGAAAGCGGCGCCGATTATCTGCCGGCCGGACTGCCCGACGGGATGTTCCGCGAATCCGAAAACGAGCTTTCGAGCTTTTACCCGTTCGATTGTCCGTTCAATAATTACCGGTTGGGAAGAAACCTTATCTGCGGCAAAAGCGTTGATTACCTTATAAAGGCGTATGCTACGTACGAGGATCTTAATATCATTTACGTCCCTCAGAATTATGCCAAGTGCTGCTCGGTTATCGTAAATGACTATTCCGTAATAACCTGCGATTATTATATCGGCAGGTTTCTTAAAGAGCACGGATATAATGTGCTTACCGTCGGCGGGAGTGCGGACATACATCTGAACGGATACAGCAGCGGGATGAT
>USHI01000004.1 GCA_900554405.1 uncultured Eubacteriales bacterium
GCGAAATGCTCGATGCGCTTGCCGTCGAGCCTGCCATGCCCTACCAAGTGCTCTGCCTGACATTTACAAACAAGGCGGCATCCGAATTCAAGGCGCGCCTTGCTGCGATGCTGGGCGAAAAGGCGGGCGATATCTGGGCGGGCACCTTCCATTCGATATGCGTGCGGATACTCCGCCGCCATATAAGCGAGCTTGGTTATCGCAACGATTTCACGATATACGATTCCGACGATTCCCGCAAGCTGATAAGCGAGATATTCAAGGAGCTGGGCGTTGCGGAAAGCGTTCTGCCGCCGCGCGCCGCGATGAAGGAAATATCCGATGCGAAAAACAACGACCGCACCCCGGAGGACGAGCTTGCCGACGCGGGCAGGGATGTACGCAAAAAGAAGCTGGCGGAGTCATACCGCAGGTATCAGAAGCGGCTTTTCGATGCGAGCGCGCTCGATTTCGACGATATAATCATGCTCACCGTGCGGCTGCTGCGCGAATTTCCGGAGCTGCGCGAACGCTACCGCAGGCAGTTTGAATACATACTTATAGACGAATACCAGGATACGAACCCCTCTCAGGCGCACCTTGCGCGGCTGCTGACGGGCGAAAAAAGCAATATCTGCGTCGTCGGGGACGACGACCAATCCATATATTCCTTCCGCGGGGCGACGGTGGACAACATTCTCGGATTCGACACCGTTTTCAAAAACGCCAAAACCGTGCGGCTGGAACGCAACTACCGCTCCACCGGAAATATACTCAAAGCGGCAAACGGGATAATATCCAACAATATCGGCCGCAAGGGCAAGGAGCTGTGGACAAGCGAGCCGGACGGCGAACCGATACATATCAAACGGCTTTACACTCAGACAGAGGAAGCGGCGTTTATCTGCGGCGAGATCGCGAAGCGTGTCGCCGACGGGGCGAAATATTCGGATTTTGCCGTGCTGTACCGCGTGAATGCGATATCCGCCACGCTGGAATCGGCATTTGTCAAAAAACGCATACCTTACCGCATTTACGGCGGCATAAGGTTTTTTGAACGGCGCGAGATAAAGGACATTCTCGCCTATCTTTCGCTGATGGTCAACCCGGCGGACACCGTCCGTCTGCTGCGGATCATAAACGTGCCGAAGCGCTCCGTGGGCGAAGCGACGATCGAACGCGCGCGTGAGCTTTCGCGCTCCGCCGGCAAGCCGATATTCGACATAATCGCGAACGCCGGCTCTTATCCGGAGCTGAAGCGCGTTTCGCCCAAGCTGGAACGGTTCGGACGGCTGATAAACGAGCTGCGCGAATATTCGCTCACACACACGCTTGCCGAAACGGTGGAACGCGTTATCGATGAAAGCGGATACCGCAGAATGCTGCGCGAGGAAGAGGGCGGCGAGGAACGCGAGCAGAACGTGATGGAGCTTGTCACGAGCGCCGCGCTTTTTGCAGAAACCGCTCCGGAGCCCACGCTTTCCGCTTTTCTGAACGAGCTTGCGCTTGTAAGCGATCTTGATAATTACGATGCCGATTCGGATGCCGTCGTGCTGATGACGGTGCATTCCGCAAAGGGGCTCGAATTCCCCGTTGTATTTGTTCCCGGGTTCGAGGAAGGGCTGTTCCCCAGCTCGCAATCGGTTTCCGCAGGGGACAGAGCACTCGAGGAGGAACGGCGGCTGGCTTATGTTGCCGTGACCCGTGCGAAGCGGGAAGTTTTCCTGCTCCATGTCGCAACGCGTATGCTTTACGGCAGGACGGAAACCAGACAGACCTCCCGCTTTGCCGCGGAGATCCCGGCGGAAGCCGCCGAACGCGGCGCCGTGAAGGACAGCGGCGGTCACGCCGTTGCGCCGGTATCGGCATATTCCGCACGGCACACACAAAGCCGGAAAAGCTTTTTGGAAAGCATAAAGCAGAATGCCGAAAAAACCCCCGCCTGCGAGGAGCTTGCCGCCGGAGCGCGCGTGCGCCACGCCGTGTTCGGCGCGGGCAGGATAGTTTCCGCCGAAAAAATGGGCGCGGACATGCTTTATGAAATAGAATTCGATTCCGGAAGCGTAAAGCGGCTCATGGGCAGCTTTGCAAAGCTCAAGCGGATCGACGACTGACACACGGGGGTAGCAACAATGGAACTTTTCCCTTTCCGCGCGCTGCGGTTCACGGAAAAAGCGGGCAGCATAAAGAATTGCGTCTGCCCGCCGTATGATATAGTTTCGCAGTCGGAGCGCGCCGGGCTCGCCGCGAAGAACGAACACAACCTGATCCGGCTGGAGCTTCCGGAGGGCGAAAACCGTTACGAAGCCGCGGGCGCGCTGCTGCGCGAATGGATGGACGACGGGATACTCGCGCAGGACAAGGAAGAAGCGCTTTATGTTTACCGCGAAGAATTTCGCGTTTCCGGCAAACGCTATGCTCTGACGGGCTTTCTCTGCCGGCTGAAGCTTTGCGAATTTTCGGAACGGGTCGTGCTCCCGCACGAGGAAACGCTTTCCAAGGCGAAGCAGGACCGGTTCGAGCTGATGAAGGCGACAAACTGCAATTTTTCGCCGATATATTCGCTTTACGACGGCGCCGGCACCGGCGTTTCCGAAATACTTGCAAAAACGGCGGGCACCGAACCGGTATACCGCTTTACGGATGAGGAAACCGTCACCCACACGATGTGGCGGCTGACCGACAGGCGGGAAATCGCGGCGATACAAGCCGCGCTGCGCGGCAGGCAGGCGTTTATCGCCGACGGACACCACAGGTACGAAACGGCGCTGAACTACCGCCGCCATGTGCGCGAGGAGGGCGCGGATGTCGATGCGGGCAGCGTGATGATGATGCTCGTGGACATGGAGGACAAGGGGCTCGTTTCCCGCAAGGTGTACGCCGAGGTGCCTCCAAGAGTAGAATACACTCTGACCGAGACTGGATACAGCTTGAAGCCCATATTGGACGCGATGGCGAACTGGGGTGCTGAATATAAGGAAAAGAAATGCTCGGAATATTTCGATATATCCTCATCTTCGCTTATCAATGTAAAAAGAAAGCTTGCCACCGCGGGCAAGGAATGCGTTTTTGCGATGTATACCGGCGGCGAAAACGCGCTCGTGTTCCGCTTGAGGCCCGAAGCCCGCGGGCTGAATATCGACGGGCGCAGCCAAGCCTATTCCGCGCTGGACGTGAGCGTGCTGCACAAATATGTGCTCGAAGGCACGCTGGGGATCGACCGCGAAAACATGGCGCGGCAGGTGAACCTGCGGTATACGCGCTCCGCGCGGGAGGCGGTGAACGCCGTGCGCACCGGAAGGGCAAGCGCTGCGTTCATTATCAACCCGACACGCGTTTCGCAGATAAAGGATGTTGCCCTTGCGGGCGACAAAATGCCTCAGAAAAGCACTTATTTTTACCCCAAGCTCAAAACCGGGCTTGTGATGAATATTTTTGACAAAGCAACAGGAGAAGAAAAATGAGGAAGGAACTGGATAAAAAATACGATCCCGCCGATTTTGAGGATCGTCTTTATGCCGAATGGGAATCCAACGGGTATTTCAAGCCGAGCGGCAGGGGGAAGACCTTTTCCATCGTAATGCCGCCGCCAAATATAACCGGGCAGCTTCATATGGGCCACGCGCTGGACAACACGATACAGGATACCCTTGTCCGCTACAAGCGGATGTGCGGGTATGACACGCTCTGGCTCCCGGGGACGGACCACGCCTCCATCGCGACAGAGGCAAAGATCGTGGAAGCGATGCGCAAGGAGGGCGTTACAAAGGAGGATATCGGGCGCGAGGGATTTTTGAAACGCGCCTGGGAATGGAACGAAAAATACGGCAACCGTATCTGCGAACAGCTCAAAAAGATCGGTTCCTCCTGCGATTGGTCCAGAAAGCGCTTCACGCTGGATGACGGCTGCTCCGAAGCGGTAAAGAATGTCTTTATAAAGCTTTACAACGAAGGGCTTATCTACCGCGGAACGAGGATCATAAACTGGTGCCCGCACTGCAAAACCTCCATTTCGGATGCCGAGGTGGATTACAAGGATATGGACGGCAGCTTCTGGCACATCCGCTACCCTATCAAGGGCAGCGACGGATTTGTTTACCTTGCCACGACACGCCCCGAAACGCTGCTGGGCGATACGGCTGTCGCCGTCAACCCGAACGATGAACGCTACCGCGATATCGTGGGCAAAACGCTCATACTGCCGCTTGTCGGGCGGGAAATACCCGT
Organism: uncultured Eubacteriales bacterium; assembly: GCA_900554405.1. GTDB lineage: Bacteria > Bacillota > Clostridia > Oscillospirales > CAG-382 > Coliplasma. Next base: position 4,207 of record USHI01000004.1, read on the forward strand.
TGTCGCGGATGAATATGTCGAAACGGATTTCGGCACCGGCGCCGTGAAGATCACCCCCGCGCACGATCCGAACGACTTCGAGGTCGGCGCGCGCCACGGGCTTCCGCTCATCAACGTGCTCACCGACGATGCCCGCATTACCGACGATTACCCCGCATATGCCGGGATGGACCGCTACGAGGCAAGAAAGGCTATCGTAAAGGATCTCGAAGCGGGCGGATATCTTGTAAAGATCGAACCGCTGCGCCACAACGTGGGCTGCTGCTACCGCTGCGGCACCGTTATCGAACCGCGTGCCTCGCTGCAATGGTTCGTAAAAATGAAGCCGCTTGCGGAGGAGGCGATACGCGTCGTGAAGGACGGCGATATCCGCTTTATCCCCGAAAGATTTTCCAAAAATTACCTGCACTGGATGGAAAACATCCGCGATTGGTGCATTTCCCGCCAGCTTTGGTGGGGGCACCGCATACCCGCATTTTATTGCGACGATTGCGGCGAAACCGTCGTGACGGATGCCGAAGCGGTATCCTGCCCGAAGTGCGGCAGGGAAATGCGCCGCGATCCGGACACGCTAGACACCTGGTTTTCCTCCGCACTGTGGCCGTTTTCCACGCTCGGCTGGCCGGATGAAAACGCGCCGGATTACAAACGCTATTACCCGACAAGCGCGCTTGTCACCGGGTATGATATCATCACATTCTGGGTATCCCGCATGATATTCTCCGGGCTCAAGCACACCGGCAAAAAGCCCTTCTCGGATGTCGTCATCCACGGGCTGGTGCGCGATGCGCTCGGAAGGAAAATGTCCAAATCGCTCGGCAACGGGATCGACCCGCTCGAGGTCATATCCAAATACGGCGCGGATGCGCTCCGGTTCACCCTTGCGACAGGCAACTCCCCCGGAAACGATATGCGCATTTCGGACGAGCGCTTCGAAGCCTCCCGCAATTTCGCAAACAAGGTCTGGAACGCCGCAAGGTTTGTTATGATGAACCTCGACCGCGATTGCGATACCGAAAGCATAGACACATCCCTCCGGCTCGAGGATGAGGACAGATGGGTGCTTTCAGTCTACAACCGCACGGTGCGCGAGGTACGCGAAAACCTGGATAAATACGAGCTCGGCATTGCCGTGCAGAAGCTTTACGATTTTATCTGGGATGTTTTCTGCGATTGGTATATAGAGCTTGTCAAGCCCCGGCTTGCCCAAAAGGAAACCGAAACCAACATCGCGGCACAGGCCGTGCTCACATATGTGCTTTCCAACACGATGAAGCTTCTGCACCCCTTCATGCCGTTTATCACGGAGGAAATCTGGAGAAGCCTGCCGCATTCCGGCGAAAGCATAATGATATCCGCCTATCCGGAATACAAGCCGGAGCTCGATTTCCCGCAGGACGAGCGCAAGGTCGGCATAATGCTGGAAGCGATACGCGCCATACGCAACCGCCGCGCGGAAATGAACGTTCCGCCCTCCCGCAAGGCGCACGTCATAATCGTCGCGCAGGAAAAAGCGCTGTTCGAGGGCAAGGACAAATACTTCGAACGCCTTGCCTCCGCCGCCGGGCTCACCGTGGCGGAAAGCTGCGCGGATGAGGGCACCGTGCGCATTGTAACGGGAAGCTGCGAAATATTCATACCGCTGGCGGACATGGTCGACCTTGAAGCCGAACGCGCGCGGCTCCAAAAGGAGCTTGCCGCCGCGGAGGGCGAAATAAAGCGTGCCGAGGGCAAGCTTTCCAATGCCGAATTTACGGCAAAGGCGCCGGAAAAGGTCGTGAATGCGGAGCGCGAAAAGCTCGCCGCCGCAAAAGCGCTTTACGAAAAGCTGCAAAATTCCGTAAAAGCGCTCGGCTGATCCGCGCAATTCAACAAACGGACAGCACGGCAAACAATACAAAAAAGAACCCCGAGAGGCGCACTCCGTAAGCAAGTGCTCCTCAGTTATATTCGCCGGGCGGCGAGTGATATTGTCCTTCGGACAGTGATATTATGCTTTGCATAGTGATATTGCCTGCGGCAGTTAAGACGGCGAATATAATATCACGAAAGCCGGCAGGCTTTCATATCACTTTCCGAAAGGAAAATATCACTCCGGGCAAAGCCCGGAATATCACTATTGTCCATAGATACGGCGAGCATCGGATTTTGCCGCCAAAACCTTTACGAATCTTTTTTCGGATAATACAAAAAAGAAGGCAGTGCAGATTTTGCATTGCCTTCTTCCTTATTATGCCCCGCTGAACGGGGTTCTTTTTGCGTTTTCGTTGGTTAATTTTACCAAATTCAACGAAATAATATGAGCACAAAAAAATTACACTTGACATATACTGTAATATATGGTAATATTATTTCAGAACGGAGGAAGGGATGGTATAGATGCAAAAATTACATATTAGATTCCGACGATTATTTTTCGGCTTTGACCGCGCATAAGCAGCCCGAACGGGGTGCTTATGCGCTTTTTTACTCATGATTTTTACCGAACGGGGTGCTTATGCGCTTTTTTAACTCATGATTTTTACCGAAAGGAGCAATATACACAATGAAATTAAAAGCATTTATAGCGCTGCTTGCCTGTACCTGCCTGCTTCTTCCGCTTTGTGCCTGCAATGGCAGTGATGAGGCTTCCGGCAGCGGGGCGGGCGCATCTTCCGCAGCCGAATCGGGATATATCTATAAATCCGATTCGGTGGAGGTGGTTCCGCTGAAATGTGACGAACAAACCTATTATGCACTCATCGATGGAATAGCTATCGACCCGACGCAGGCATTCACACGGGCCGCGGCTCTTTCCGGCACCGTCTCCAATATACGCGAAGCAAAGGTATTGTATAAATGGAACGGCGAGGACAAGGAATTACAGATAACACTTTTTAACCTTACGGTCAAGGATATTCTCTTTTCCAAAAAGGGCAGTGTTAATGTCGGCGATACCGTCACCGTAACTCTGGACTACAACAGAACCATGCAAAGCAATGAACATCCCGTCCTTACGGAAGGTGAGGATTGCCTTGTGTTCCTTGATCTTGCTTCCGAGATAGGGTATTCATCGTTCGCGGAACTCGATAAGTATTCCGATTATTACGCTTATTACCCGAGCGAGCTGCTTTGCGAAAAGGTCGGCGAAGGCTATATCACCGCAAAGTTTTTCGGTGAAGCGCTCGAAGCAACCTCGATATGCGAGCTTCTTCAGCTTTATGAAGGCAAATTCGACCGTCTGAAAGAGAACGCTCCCGATGGAAGCATCGAAGATCTCCGCGCAGCGGCGCGCAGAAATCTGCCGCACAGCTCTGTTCTTGAACGCGCGGGGTGCGAAGCGGTCGGAAACCTTTTCCTGCGCATGTATAAGAAGGGAAACATTACGAACTTGTCGAAGAGCACATACATCGTTGAAGCAAAAGCGCTTGAGGATTATATCCGCACCGAAGCGGGTAAGTATTAAAATGCAGTATATCATATTGCATTAAACACAGATTCGTATAAGCCGCCGGTAGAAGTCCAATAGTTCAAATGGCGGTTCGCCGCAATCGCAACAAGCCGTTTTCGGTAAAAAAAGAACCCCTTTTCGGGGTTCTTTTTACGTTATATACGCGTTTTACTGATCCTTCTGGATGGATATGATTATCTTGCGCTCGCTGCCCTCGCCGACGGAGCGTGTGGTAACGCCTGCGATATTCTGGCATTCGGCGTGGATAATGCGGCGTTCGTATGCGTTCATCGGCTCCAAAGCGAAGCTGCGCTTATATTTGAGCACCTTTTCGGACATACGCCTTGCGACTCCGCGTAGCGTTTCGGCACGCTTTTCGCGGTAGCCCTGAACATCCACCGTAACACGGTAAAAGCCGTTCTTTTCGGTGTTTGCCGCAAGGTTGGCAAGGTACTGAACGGCATCCAGCACGTCGCCGCGCCTGCCGATAAGCATGCCGAGATCCTTGCCCTCGACGGAAAGGGTGATGCCCTCCTCGTTCTTTTCGGTAACGCGGACTTCGGCTTCCAGACCCATATCCGAAACGAGCGTTTCGACAAATTCAACGGCGCGGACGGCGGGCGTGCGTTTGAGCGCGACAAGCACCTTCGCATCCTGCGCGCCGATACCGAGTATACCCTTTTTGGGCTCGTCGATAACCGTCACATCGACTTCATCCGCAGATACGCCGAGCGCTTCGCACGCGGCGGCAACGGCAAGATCGACTGTCTTTGCCGTTTTTTCTGTTTCCTTCAACATTTTTATATGCCTTTTTTGCCTTTCGTTATTCTGTTTTGCCGTTATCGGCTTCATCCTGCCCGTTTTCGCCGGCGGTATCGCCCTTTTCGCCGGATTTCGGTGCTTCGGGTTCCTCATCGGCGGTGAGCATTTCGATCCTGCGCGGGGTGCGCTTTGCGGGGTTGCCGGAGCCGGAGGAATTTCCGCCGTCCTCTACTATCATGGAATCGTAGGAGCTGTCATCGGCATCGACCTCGATAGTGATGCGCTTTTTGCCCTTCTGCTTGCCGCGAAGCTCGCGCTTGGCATCCTCGATCTGCTCCGCGGTGACCTGCGGTATCGGCATTACCTTGGCGAATATCGCGCTCTGGGCGATACCGATAAGCGTGCGCCAGATCCAGTAAACACCCACTGCGGCGGAGAACTGGAACGCGAAAATCGCGGAGATGAGTGGCATGCCGACCTCCATAAACAGACCGCCGCCCACGGGGTTGCCGTTGGCATCCGTCTGCGTTGCGCCGGCAGAGAACCTGCGCATGAGCCTGGTAGAAAGGAAGGATGTCGCAAAAACGAGTATCGGGATGATTATAAGGATGCTCTTGAAACTGGGGGTTTCGAGCAGATTTATGCCGAACACCTCGAATTCGGGTATCCTTTCGGCATATTTTTCATAGCCGAGAGCAGTGTATTCTTCCTTCAGCTCGGGCGCCGCCTTATTTTCTTTTATAAGCGTTTCGATATCCTTTCCGCCGTATTTGATAAGCATGGAAAGGTTCATTTCGCCGTAGCCGCTGTCGTTATATTCGGAAAATTCGTAAACGGTAAGCCCGGCTTCGGACTTGACAACGTTGTCGCCGTCCTTTTTCTCCTTGCCGCCGAGCGCCTGCTGGTGGCTTTCGATGGTTTTTACGAGCTCGTCGTATTCGCCGTCCTCAAAGCTATCCTTATAAAGGAGCGATTTTTCCTTTTCGTAAAATTCGACAGCCGCCGCCGCATTGTTTTTGACAAAATCGGCATCGTCCTTCGTGATATCCGTGGCGTATTTGATCGGGCTGCGGACAATGGCGAAAAGAATGAAGATTATCGGAAGCTGGATGAGCAGCGGCAGGCAGCCGGAAAACTGGTTGTAGCCGTTGGCGGAGTACATTTCCTGTATCTCCATCATCATCTTCTGGTTGGTGGCGCGGTCGGTTCTGCCCTTATATTTTTCGCGGATAGCCATTTCCATCGGGCGGACCTGTGCCATTTTTATCTGTGATTTCTGCTGTTTGATCGCAAGCGGCAAAAGAAGCAGCTGGATAACGAGCGCAAAGAAGAAAAGCGCTATGATATAATAATTGCCGGATATGAACAGACAGCCCTTCATCAGATAGGAGAAAATAGTGTAAATCCAATCAAACATTCAGTGATTCTCCTGTTTTTCGGGGTTAAAACGCCTTTTGCGGCGCGGTTTTTCCGGCACCGGGTCATACCCGCATTGCCGGCAAAGCGGATTGCAGCGCAATAATCTGCGCGCTGCAAGGAAAAGCCCGACAATAACGCCGCGTTTCTGGATCGCCTCCGCGGCATAAGCCGAGCAGGAGGGGACAAAGCGGCAGCACCGGACTTTGTAAGGTGATATGTGCTTTTGGTAAAACCGTATCGGAAGAATAAAAATGCTTCTTACAAAGCGCGTGAGCCTATTCATCCAGAAGCGCCGCCCTTTCCAAAAGCTCGCCCAGCTCGCTCGTTACCACGGAAACGTGCGCTTCTATGCAGGGCTGTCTGGCGACAATGACGATAATGAAACCTTGCTTCACAAACGGATGAAAAGCGCGGTACGCTTCGCGTATTATACGCTTGGCGCGGTTGCGCTTTACCGCGTTGCCGCGGCTTTTCGAAACGGTTATCCCGAGCAGGGTCCCCTGCCCGGTATAGTTGCGCATTGTATAAACGGCAACATTCTTTCCGGAAAAACACCTGCCCTTGCGGTATGCCCTTGCGAACAGGTGATTTTCCTTCAGCATAATGACTTTCCGGCTTTTTGTCATTTCAAAAGCCTTTGATCAATAGGTAAGTCTTGCTCTGCCCTTTGCGCGCCTTCTTTTGAGAACTTTTCTGCCGTTGGCGGTAGCCATTCTCTTTCTGAAGCCGTGTTCCATTTTTCTGTGTCTTTTCTTGGGCTGATATGTTCTGAGCATGCCGTTACACCTCCCGTAAATTTCATAAATTCAGTGTTTACCGCCCCTCCCTGCCATGTGCCGTGGCGCGCATATATCGGGCAAAATGCGGCAAATGCTATTATATATCGCAAAAAGCGCTTTTGTCAAGTGCTTTTGCGTTTTTAACCTGCGGCATCAGCCGATATTTGCGAAAACAAGCACCGAACAGACCGAAAACACACCCGCAAGAGCCGTGCAAGCACCCGAAAGCATTGACCCGGCCCGCGGAAAGCGCTCGGCAAGCCTTTGCAGTGCGAGAAACACGAACAGCGGCGATATAACGGCAAGCGCGGCGATATAGCGGAAATCCATCGTGCAGTAAAACGGGAATTCGAAGCAGAATTTTACATAAGAGCCGATCAGCACAAGCACATATGCCGCCAGAGCCGATATCATAAGCGGTTCCTTCTTTTTTGCAAAGGAGGTCACAAGCAGATACAAAGCGCCGATAACTGCAAAGGCCCCGCCGCAGAGACAAAAAGCAGCTTCGGGTATACCGAGCCTATGCCTAAATAATATTCGCCGAACAGCGAGGATTTGAGCGCGTTCACGGGGATATTGAAATCGAAATAGGTAAAGCCGTAAAGCGATTTCAGGCGCTTTGTCGCGCGGAGCGGGTACACCGATTCCTTTACGGAGGAAAAATCGAAAAGCCGTTCCGAAACGCTGCGGAAGCCGATATATTGCTCGTTGCGCTCCGAAAGCTTCGGGACATAAAACGGGCTCAGGCCGAACCGCAGATAATTGCGCGCCTGCCACCACAGCGCAAGCGGAACGCACACGCAGAGAAACGCGGCAAATTCGCCGATCATGTGCAATACCCTTTTGCCGCGGACGGAGCGGAAGAACGCCGCGATAAAGATCAGCGCGATCGGAACGGCGACAACGCCTCCGGAAAGCTTTGCACCCATGGAAAATCCGAGCGTGACGGCAATGCCGATAATACGCGGCAGCGTGGGATTTTTATACCATTCCATGGCAAGTACAAGAGCGCACAGCGAAAGAAATAGCGAAAGGACATCGTTGTTTATGCTGCCGGAAAGATAGATCATCGTCGGATGGAAGGCAACAAGCGCGAGCGCGGCGCACAGGCGGTGGCCGGAAAGCGAAAAAAACCGGAACATCCGCAGCGCGCAGAGCATGACTCCGCAGGAGCAATACAGCGAAACGAATTGAAGTATTTCCTTTGCCTGTTCGAGCTCCACACCCAAAAATGTCGTTATTTTAAGCACGGCGGCGCAGAGATAATGCCACACCGGCGGCTGATAAAACTGCCAGCGTGAAGAAACATCAAAATCGGGGAGCGAAAAGCCGTTGCTTAAAAGATAAAGGATATAATCCATGTGCCCGTCAGTGCCGTATACATCGTGCTGGCGGGTATACCACGCCGTTGTGAGCACATAGCACAGCCGGAACGTAAAGCCGAGAATGAGTATGACGGCGATAACGTTGCTTTCGTTCAGCCCGCCCCTGCGGAAGAACATGACAGCCATCGCCGCCATGACACCGCAGAAGATTACCGCGCCGTAGCGCAGCCTGTCCGTGCCGATGAACGAAAAAAGCGTGCTTGCCGCGCAAAGCAGAAAAAGCAGTGCATAGCGGTAACGGTAAAGAATATCCGTGGTTTTTTTGTCCATTGCTTTTTACCTCCGTTCTTATTTGATTTTAACACCGCCATGCGCGGATTTCAAGTGAAATAAATATAAGGAAGGAAATAAAGAAAACTCTTGCTTTTTGCGCCCGGAATGGTATAATATAACAGATGTAGATTTATCCTTACGAAAAGGGCGTTTTTGCGATGACAGAAAAAGAGTTCAGCCAGATCAGGGGCTTTGTTCTGGAAGAAATGAAAAAGATATATTCCTCGCCGACAGTCTCCTTGTGGTTCGAACCGATGAAGGTCGTCGCACTGGACGACAAATCCGTTACCGTCACGCTGCCGCAGAACCGGAAATCCTTTGTGGAAGCGCAGTATTACGATATACTCCGCGAAAAGCTTTCGGAAATAATCGGGTTCAAAGCCGAACTTGTGCTTATTTCGGAAGAGGAATATTTCGAAACATACATAGAGCCCGAAAAGGAACCCGAATCGGCATACAAAATGCGGTTCAACCCGGATTACACATTTGAAAATTTCGTTGTCGGGAAATCCAACCAGCTTGCGCAATCCGCCTCGCTCGCCGTCGCGAACGATCCGGCAAAGCTCAACAACCCGCTTTTCCTTTACGGCAATTCCGGGCTGGGCAAAACGCACCTGCTTTTCGCAATTGTGAATCGTATCCGCGAAACCCACCCGAATTTCAACATTCTTTATGTGACGGGCGAGGAATTTCTGAACGAGCTTATCGAATCGCTTGCAAAGAAGAGATCCGTCGCCTTCCGCGAAAAATACCGCAATCTGGATGTGCTTTTGGTGGACGATATCCAGTTTATCGCCGGCAAGCTTACGGTGCAGGAGGAATTCTTCCACACCTTCGATACGCTGTTCAAGATGAACAAGCAGATCATACTTGCATCCGACCGCGCCCCGAAGGATATAGACAACCTGGAGGACAGGCTGAAATCCCGCTTTGTCATGGGGCTTGTCACGGATATCCAGCCGCCGGATCTTGATCTGCGTGTTGCGATATTCAAGCGCAAATCCATCGACATGGGCTTCGATCTCGATTCCAGCGTGCTTTACTTCCTTGCACGCAATATCACGACAAACATCCGCCAGATCGAAGGCTCGCTTAAAAAGCTGCGCGCGCACACGCTCGTTACCGGGCAGCGGGTGGATTACAATGTCGCAAAAGCGGTGCTTTCGGATTTCTTTGCAAATGCGAAAAGCGAGGAATCCACTATCGACCGTATTTTCGAATATACCGAAAAGCGCTACGGGATAACAAAGGACGAAATGAAGAGCAGCAAGCGCAACGCCGATATAGCCGCCGCACGGCATACGACGATGTACCTGATCCGCAAAACTACAAACCTTTCGCAATCCTCTATTGCCAAAATATTCAACAAAAAGGATCACACCACCGTTATAAACAGCATTTCCACCGTGGAACGCAAAATGCTGAATGATCCCGGCTTCGAACGCGAGATCAAGCAGGCGATCGCTTCGCTGATATAGCATTGCCGTGGGTTGACATAATTCGCCTTTCCACGGCATTATGAAATTTTCCACCGCCCGGTACACGGCTTTCCCACATACAATGCACGCCGTGTTCCCTTGCGCCGCAGTTATTTGCGCGGTTTTCCACGTTATACACCGACACTACTACTTATATTACTACTAATAAATACCTTTGTTTAGTTTATAATCCTTTTTTCGCCCGGAAAGGGGGCGTATAAAGGAACAAGAGGAGGACGCTCATGCCCATCAAATTTACTTCCGACAAAAAAAACCTGCTTTCGCTTTTCGTCCCGGCAGCGGGCGCCGCTTCCAACAAAACGACGCTTCCCGCGCTTGAAGGTCTTTTGATGAACCTTCGCGGGGAGGAGCTCACCGTGTGCGGCTACGATCTCGAAAAGGGTGTTCAGACAAAGGGCACCGTCACACCGCACAGCGACGGAGCGATAATCATAAACGCGCAGAAGCTTGTTTCCATTATCCGCAACTTTCCGGATTGCAGCATAACCATTTCCGCGGATGACCGCAACATGGTACGGATCTCCGGCGGAAGCAGCGATTTCACCATTCACGGTATTACGGCGGAAGCTTTCCCGAGCCTGCCGGTTTTGGGCGGCGAAAATTCCTTCCGTATTTCCCGTTCGCTTATGAAGGATATTATAAATTCCACGGTTTTTGCCGTTGCGCAGACAGAAGCGCGCCCGATACTCACCGGCGAGCTTTTCATGATCGAGGATCGCACGCTCACCGTTGTCGCGCTGGATAACTTCCGGCTTGCGATGCGGGTGGAGCGCGGCTGCATTTTCGATAACGACAACAGATTTTCCTTTGTGGTACCCGGCAGGGCGCTTTCGGATCTTACGCGCCTGCTTTCAGACAGCGAAGACACGCTCACCGTTGAATTCACGGCAAAATATATTATTTTCAAGCTTGATGAAACGATATTCTTCACCCGGCTTTTGGAGGGCGAATATCTGGATTACAAGCGCGCGCTCCCGAACCAGAACCGCATATTTGCGACTATCGACCGCACCGATTTTATCGAAAGCGCGGAAAGAGCTTCGCTTTTGGTGGATGAAAAGCTGCGCACACCGCTGCGCTGCCGGTTTGAGGGCAATATATTAAACATAAGCTGCAACACCCAATACGGCAGCGTGAACGACAATATCCGGATCGACAAGGAGGGCGACGATATCGAAATCGGCTTCAACAACCGTTATCTTTTGGATGCTCTGCGCGCCTCGAAGGACGATAAAATAAAGGTTTCCATGTCCACCCCGCTCATGAGCATGATAATAGAGCCGGTCGAACCCGATCCGGACAGCGGCTACACCTATCTTGTGCTCCCCTGCAAGCTGAAGGACTGAAAATGCGCGTAAACGGCATTTCGCTGCACAGCTTCCGCAATTACGGCGACGAAACGACGGATTTTTCGGGCGGAGTGAACATTATCTGCGGGGAAAACGCCGCGGGCAAAACAAACATTCTGGAAGCGATATTCTATTATGCCGCGGGGAAGAGCTTCCGCAACTGCAAGGATCGCGAGCTGATACGCTTCGGGTGCGACAGTGCCGAAACCGAAATGCTGTTCGACACGCCCGCCGGGCAGAAGAAAATGTCCGTAAGCTATACAAAGCTCGGCAAAAGGGCGATCCGGTTGGGGCAGAGCCCGGCGCTGAAAACAAGGGAATTTATGGGCCTGTTCCGCGCCGTGGTATTTACGCCGGATCATTTATCGCTGGTCAAGGGCGCGCCCGAAACAAGGCGGAGGTTTTTGGATCTTGCCATCTGCCAGTCATTCCCGCGGTATGCGCCGACGGTGCAGGAATACAACCGCATACTTCTGCAAAAAAATGCGTTGCTCAAAACCGCTTGCGCGGGCGGCGAGCTTTTGGATATTTATAACGAACGGCTTTCGCTGCTTGCCGCGGTGATAACGGTGAACCGTGCAAAATATGTTTCGCGCCTTATCCCCGCCGCAAACGGATTTCTTTCGGAAATGAGCCGCGAACGCGAGGAGCTTACCGCCGTGTACCGTTCGCAATGCGGTGTGTGCGGCGGCAATCAGGAGGAGGTAAAGAACGCCTACCGTAAGCTGTTTTCCGCCCACATGGCGGACGAACGCGAAAAGGGCTTTTGCGTCTGCGGAGTGCAGAAGGACGATGTTTCATTTTATATAAACGGCAAAAGCATAAGGCTTTACGGCTCACAGGGGCAGCAGAGGAGCGCCGTGCTTGCGATGAAGCTTGCGGAAGGCGAGCTTTCGGCAAGCCTCACGGGGGATCACCCGGTTTACCTGCTGGACGATATTCTTTCCGAGCTGGATAACGGCAGGCGGGAATTTATACTTTCCATGCTTTCCGGCAGGCAGGTGATAATCACCGGCTGCGGAGGCGAGGTTTACGATATCGCCGGCGCAAACCGCATCTGCGTGAGCGACGGAAAAATACTCCACCGGTAAATACAGGTGTTTTGAAATGGCATATATACAGTTGGAAAAGGGCGAAAGCATTGCAAAAAGGCGGGTCATAGGCGTTTTTGATATCGAAACGGCAAGCCTTTCGGAACATACGCTTGCGCTGATGCGGCGCAAGGAATCCGAAAAGGGTGTCGTAAGCCTTTCGAGCGACCTGCCGAAGAGCTTTTTGCTTTCCGACGATCTTTACGGCGACAGGATATATTTATCCGGTCTTTCGCCGGAAAGCATTAAAAGGCGTTGGGATAACACGCTTTTCGACACGGGCTCGCCCGATTGTCCAGAAGAAAGGAAGAGTGAAAATTGGAAGAAGTAAGAGAAAGCCGATTCAACGAACAGGAAGCCGATAAGAATTACGGCGACAGCCAGATACAGGTGCTCGAAGGGCTGGAAGCGGTACGCAAAAGGCCGGGTATGTATATAGGTACGACAAGCGTAAAGGGGCTTCATCATCTTATAAGCGAGATAGTAGACAACTCTATCGACGAAGCTCTTGCCGGATACTGCAAAAATATCACCGTGCGGCTGTGCGCGGACGGAAGCTGCGAGGTCGAGGATGACGGGCGCGGCGTTCCCGCCGGGATCCACCCCACCGTTGCAAAGCCGACACTTGAAGTCATATTCACCATTCTTCATGCCGGCGGCAAATTCGGCGGCGGCGGTTACCGTATAGCCGGCGGTCTGCACGGCGTGGGCGCAAGCGTCGTGAACGCGCTTTCCAACCGTTTGGAGGCAAGAAACTGCCGCGACGGAAAGGTATATACCATTTCCTTCGAAAAGGGCAAAACAAAGGAAGAATTCCGCGAAGCCGGCACGACGGACAAGCACGGGCTTTTTGTTAAATTCTGGCCGGACGATACGATATTCGAAACCGTGGAGTTCGATTACGACATGGTCATGACAAGGCTGCGCGAGCAGGCCTTCCTCAACGCCGGCATTTCCATTACGCTTGCGGACGAGCGCGGTACCGAGGAAAAAAGCGAAACCTTCTTTTATGAGGGCGGCATACGCGAATTCGTTTCATATATAAACCGCAAAAAGGGCGCGGAGCTCATACACCGCGATGTTATATACGTTTCCGGCGAAAAGGGCGATTCGTTTGCCGAAGTCGCCATGCAGTACAACGATTCCTACACCGAAAACATACTTTCCTTTGCAAACAATATGCACACCGTGGACGGCGGCACGCACGAGGTCGGCTTCAAATCCGGCATAACCAAGGTGCTGAACGATTACGGCAGGAAATATTCCATTCTGAAATCCGATGAAAAGCTTTCGGGCGAGGATGTCCGTGAAGGGCTCACGGCGATAATCTCCGTCAAGCTGGAGGATGCGCAGTTCGAAAGCCAGACAAAGGCAAAGCTCGGCAACAGCGAAATAAGAACGCTTGTCGAAACGATGATAACCGAAAAGCTGACGGATTATCTGGAAGAAAACCCCGCAACCGCAAGGGTTATAATCGAAAAATCCGTTACCGCCGCCCGTGCGCGCGAAGCAGCCAAAAAGGCGCGCGAGCTCACCCGCAGAAAGGGCTTGCTCGAATCGGCTTCCATGCCCAGCAAGCTTGCCGACTGCAACGACAGGCGCATGGAGTATACCGAGCTGTTCCTTGTGGAGGGCGATTCCGCAGGCGGCACGGCAAAGGACGGGCGCGACAGCCGCTTCCAGGCGATATTGCCGATGCGCGGCAAGATACTCAATGTCGAAAAGAACCGTATCGACCGCGTTTATTCCAGCACGCAGATAATCCCGCTTATAATGGCGATCGGCACCGGCGTGGGCAGCGAATTTGATATTTCCAAGCTCCGCTACGGCAAAATAATCATCATGGCGGATGCCGATGTCGACGGCGCACACATAAAAACGCTTCTGCTCACCTTCTTCTTCCGGCATATGCGCCCGCTTATAGAGCAGGGCCATGTTTACGCCGCGACACCGCCGCTTTACAAGGTCATAAAGGGCAAGGCGCAGAAGTACGCCTTCTCGGATGAGGAACGCGACATGATAATCGCCGAAATGGGCGGCAATGCCCGCGCGGAACGCTACAAAGGCTTGGGCGAAATGGATAAAGAGCAGCTCCGCGAAACGACAATGGATCCCGAGCACCGGATATTGAAGCGCATTACCATAAACGATGCATCCGAAGCCGATGCGCTGTTTTCGCTTCTGATGGGCGACAAGGTCGAACCGCGCCGCGAATTTATCGAAGCAAACGCAAAATACGTTTCCAACCTCGATATATAACAAAGCGGGAGGAAGATAATGGCACAGGAATACGATTACAGTAATCACGAATATCAGACGATACACGATATCGGTATCGAAAAAGAAATAAAATCCTGTTATATCGACTATGCGATGAGCGTTATTGTCGGCAGAGCGCTGCCGGATGTGCGCGACGGGCTGAAGCCCGTTCACCGCCGCATACTTTACACGATGTACGAGGACAACCTCACCAGTGACAAGCCCTTTTCCAAATCGGCAAAAACCGTCGGTGCGGTGCTCGGTAATTACCACCCGCACGGCGATGCTTCGGTTTATGATGCGATGGTGCGGCTCGGGCAGGATTTCTCGATGCGGTATATGCTTATCGACAAGCACGGCAACTTCGGTAATATCGACGGCGACCCCCCTGCCGCCTACCGTTATACCGAAGCGAGGATGAGCAGAATCGCTTCCGAAATGCTTTCGGATATCGAAAAGAACGTTGTGGATTTCATGCCCAACTTCGATAATACCTCCAAAGAGCCGGTCGTGCTCCCCGCAAGGTTCCCGAACCTGCTTGTGAACGGCAGCGTTGGCATAGCCGTCGGCATGGCGACAAACATACCCCCGCACAATATGCGCGAGTCGATAGATGCCACCGAATACCTGATGGACAACCCCGAATGCACCGTTACGGATCTGATGCAGTTTATAAAAGGTCCGGATTTCCCGACATACGGCACCATTTACGGCACAAGCGGTATTTACGAAGCATACATGACGGGCAGGGGCAAGATCCGTGTCCGCGCCAAGGCGCATTTCGAGGAAAAGCACGGCAGGACATCAATAATTGTCACCGAGCTGCCCTACCAGGTCAACCGCAGCATGCTGCTCGAAAGCATGGTCGATCTTGTAAAGACCAAGCGCGTGGAGGGCATTGCGGACATCCGCAACGAATCCGGTATGCACGGCATGCGCATAGTTATCGACCTGAAAAAGGATGCAAACCCGCAGGTCGTTCTCAATCTGCTTTACAAATACACCCAGCTTCAGGATACCTGCGCGGTGAACATGGTCGCCCTTGTCAACGGCGAACCGAAGCTCCTTAACCTGAAGGATATGCTCTCGCACTATATTGAGCACCGCCGCGACGTTACCACCCGCCGCATAAAGTTCGAGCTTGCCGCTGCGGAGCGCGAAGCGCACATTTACGAGGGCTACAAGATAGCTATCGACAATATCGACGAGGTAATAAACATTATCCGTTCCAGCGCAAGCATACCGGATTCCAAGGCGCGCCTTTCCGAACGCTTCGGGCTTTCGGACGAACAGGCGCAGGCGATCGTGGATATGCGCCTGGGCAAGCTTTCCGGCCTGGAACGCCAGAAGGTGGAGGAACGCCTTGCCGAGCTTTACGCGCTTATCGACGATCTGCGCGCCATACTCAGCGACGATGCACGGCTCACCGCCATAATCAAGGAGGACCTCAACTACATCCGCGACAAATACGGCGACGAACGCCGCACGGATATCGTGGAGGCGGAAAACGACATACTCATAGAAGACCTGATCGAGCGCGAAAGCTGTGTTATCACCGCAACAAACGCGGGGTATATCAAGCGGCTCCCGAGCGACACCTACCAGGCGCAGCGGCGCGGGGGCAAGGGTGTCACCGCCATGGGCACGCGTGAGGAGGATATCGTGGAGGACGTCATCATCGCTCACAGCCACGATTTCCTGCTGATGTTCTCCGACACCGGCAAGGTATATATCAAAAAGTGCTACGAAATACCCGAAAGCGCCCGCACGGCAAAGGGCACAAACCTTGTGAACCTGCTTTCGCTTGACTCCGGCGAAAAAATCACCGCCATACTCCCCGTTGCGGATTTCACACAGGATGAAAATCTTGTGCTGATCACCCGCCGCGGCGTTGCGAAGCGCATAAATCTCATGGCTTACAGCCGCAAGCGCAACAACGGTCTGCGCGCCATAAATCTGGACGAGGGCGATCAGCTTCTTTATGTCCTGCGCACCGGCGGGGATGACGATATCATGGTCGCTACCGACCGCGGGCTTTCCATCCGCTTTTCCGAACAGGATGTGCGTGAAATGGGCAGAACGGCGCGCGGCGTGCGCGCTGTCACCCTTTCCGAGGGCGACAGCGTTGTCGGCGCGGGCGTTATACCCGGCGGCAAAAGCGATATCGGTCAATATGTGCTCACCATTACCGAAAACGGCTACGGCAAGCGCAGCGAGCTTTCCGAATACAAGCGGCAATCCCGCGGCGGCCTTTGCTGCCACAAGCTGGGCGAAAAGACAGGTGCCCTTGCCGGGATCCGCATCGTTCCGGAGGATTACGAGATCATGCTTATCACCGACGGCGGCGTAATAATCCGCACGCGCGTTTCGGAAATCCCGGTTTACGGCAGAAGCGCTTCCGGCGTGCGCGTTATGCGTTTGGACGGCGAAAGCCGCGTTGTGCGGTTTGCCGTTGTCGACCCGGCTGCGGAAGCGGAGGAATCCGCTGCCCCCGCCGCCAGCGAAAACGAAGCCGAAGCGCCCGCACCCGAATCCGCGCCCGAAGCAACGGAGGAACAATAAAACATGCTTACAAAAACCTTTGTGCTGGAAAACAGCAAAAGCAAAAAAAAGAGGCACGATGATGTCCAGCGCGCCGTGCGCGAATATCTGGAGGACCCGAAGTGCCGTGTCAGCTATGACGACAACGGCAGGCCCACTGTCGAAAACACGGACGAAAAGTATTATATCTCCGTTACGACAACGGGCGAAAAAATGCTTGCCCTGCTCACCGATTACCCCTGCGGGATCGACGGCGAATATCTCCCCCGCTTTGCGGACAAAAAGGCGGATTACACCGCGCTTGCGGAGCGGTTCTTTGCCGATGACGAAAGCGATTTTGTCCGCGACAACGAAACCGGCACCGAATGTGAGCGTTTTGTGCGCGTATGGGTCCGCAAGGAGGCATATGTGAAGTGCATCGGGAAGGGAATATCCTTCTTCCCCAACTTCTCCGTTGTCGAAAACGGCAGGATCGCCTCCAAGCTCGGCCCCGTTTCACTCAAAAAGTTCGCAATCAAGTTCGACGGCGCAGAGGATTACCTCTTCGTTATCGCCCAGCAGCTTTAAGCCGGGCGGTAAAACCGCCTCTTTGCTCGCGGTAGAGATTCAGCAGATTTGTATGCTTTTCTCCGCGAGGCAATAAAAAGGTAAGTATAGAATTACACTCCTGTGCGAGCGAGAGGGTTACCCGATTTTACCCACGGTAAGACGTATTATAAAAAGCAGCGCGAAAAATGCGCTGCTTTTTGTATTATCCGAATTTGCTGTGATTTATTGCTTTGATCGGCAATGTAAAGGATTCAGCAGGGATACCCGATAGCGGTAACAGTGGCATCCTTCACATTTTCGTTTGCCTTTGCTTTATCGATATAATCGAATATCTTTTCATCCGGCACGGTTATCTTTGCAAAGTGCTTTTCGGCTTCCATATTTTTTATGCCGGATACCAGATGGCATTTAATTCCGCACAGGTTACGTTCTCGTTTGCCTTTGCCTTTTCGACATAATCGTGTATTTTTTCGTCCGGAACAGTGATAATGCATATGGTGGAATAATCGGGAGGAAGCTTTATATACTGTGCAACGGATGCGCGGTCCTGCGTTCCGTATGCCTCCATGCAAAGATCCTCGAGTACGGTTCTCATGGTTTCACGCGGGGTGTCCTGTTTGAAGGTTATGACGATTTCGCCGGGGACTCTGTCCGGGAGCTTCGGGAACTCTGCGGTGCCGAGGTATATGCGCTTCAGAAGGAGGTAATCCATTGCATCCACAACGTCGTTGTGGTCGGCGTCGGCGGCAAGGAGGGTATTGTAATTCCCCTCATAAGTGCCGAGCACAATGCGCTTCAAAGCAAGAATGTCGAAAGCATCAAACTTTTCGTCGCAGTTGACATCGCCTTTGACAATATCCACCGCACCGGCAGAAACGGAGAGCGTAAGCACAATCGTTATTGCCGTGATCAGGATCGCGATAAATTTCTTCATGGTAACGTTTCTCCTTTGAATTGTTTTTATTTTTGAGTGATGCAAGTCGCTCTGTTACACCCACAGTATACCAAACGCGATTTAGATTTTCAACAGGTTCACCATATCTTAGGTGAAAGTTACAAACGGTTAATAATTGTGATTGGCTACAGAAAAAGGGCCCCCGTTTTTATGCACGGAAGCCCTTGAAAATCCTATTATTTGTTAAGATTGGGAAGCGAAGCCGCTGCGACGGACTGACCGACACGGCGGGAGCTTTCATCCGGGATATGGAGCTCGATCTTCTTTGCAAGCTCGGGGAATTCCTTATCCAGAACCTCCTGCGCGCGGGAAAGAAGTATCACGCCGCCCTCGCCGGAGGTGACTCTGCCCATGATAAGCACATGGCGGATATCGTAAAATTCGGCATAGAAGGCTATCGCGTATCCGAAATATGCGCCGATGGTATCGTAGATATCGGCGGCGTTTTCATCGCCGTTCTTCATATGTGCCTGAACGACCTTGAGCTTTTCGGCGGGAGAGAGCGATTCATCAAGCTCTATGCCGGCGGCGGGAGCGAGCTTTATAACGCCGTCCTGCGAGAAATACTTGACACCGCAGCCGTAATCGCCGGACCATTCGTCCACCATTGCATCCCTGCAATAATCCACGGGAACGAAGGCAAGCTCGTTCAGCCAGCCGGTGATATTGCCCTGCGGATCGACATAGCCGCCCGCTTCGGAGGTGCCCATCGCAACGCCGAGAACGGCATTGTCGTTAAGGTCCATTGCGCCGGCAAGCGCGGTGACATCGCCGTCGTTCGCGACTTCGATCGGAATGTTTTCGCCGATCTCCTTCGCAACATCGATATACATATTCTTGACGAACTTATCAAAATCTTTGTCGCTAACTTTAAGGAAGAGCGAGGCGACCATTATGCGGTTGTCGATATATACGCCGGCACTGGAAACGCCGATGGCATCCACGCGCGGCATATGGGAAGCGGCGGTCTTCATTGCTTCCAGAATGCCCTGATAGTGGTATTCCGGATCGGAATTGATCTTCGGGAACCAAACGACTTCCTCGGAATATACGCTTTCGCCGTTGACGACGGCGCTGACCTTGCGGTCGCTTCCGCCTGCATCAAAGCCGATACGGCAGCCGTCGAGGTGCCTGCCCACGGGGGAGGCGGATTCGTTATCCACGGGTGCGTTTTCGAGCGTGCGGACTTCTACCTCAAAGGGGCGTTCGTAAACGCGTTCCATAAAGTGAACATCGAAATCGCGCAGACCGCCGTCGGTATAAGCTTCCTTTATTTTGTTGCCGACGGTTTCGCTGCCGGCGATGATGATCTTATAGCCGCCGACGACCCAAAGGAGCGCCTTTGCCATTCTTTCGATAAAGCGGAAGTTTTCTTCATCGTGGCCGGTACCGTCGCGGAAAATGCGGGTCTTGTAGGTGGTAAGGTAGCCCTTGTTGCGTTCCACGCCGATGACGATATCCTGACCGTCGTCCTTCGTGGCTTCGCGCATTTCGCGCACGACAAGGGAAAGCGGGGTAAACTGCGGGTCGAGCTTGGCGTTGACTTTAAGCTTCATATCTGATCTTTCCTCCGATGACGGTCTTCTGAACGTTGAATTCGCCGTCCGTGATGATTATATCGGCATCCTTGCCGATCTCTATGCTGCCTTTGCGGCTGTCAAGCCCGAGCACTGTCGCCGGGTTGAGCGATGCGCAGTTGACGCATTCGTAAAGGGGAATGTCGGAATTGCTGTAAACGTTCCACACGCCCTTGTTGAGGTGGAGTATGGAGCCGGCGACGGTGCCGTCCGCCAGGCGGCAGACGATCCCGCGGTAGATTATCTTCTGGCCGCCGAGCGTGTATTCGCCCTCCGCGGGCAGACAGTCGGTAATGAAGCAGAGCTTCCTTCCCTTGAGCTTCCAAAGCATATTATAGAACACGGGGTTGACATGGAAGGTATCCACGATAAGCTCGGCGGAAACATCGCTGTTGAGCGCGGCGGTGACAACGCCGGGCGCACGGTGCGCGAGCGGGGTCATTGCGTTGAAGAGGTGCGTTGCATGGCGAACGCCCGCTTCGGTGGATTTCATTGCCGTTTCGTAATCCGCGGAGGTATGCCCCATGGAAACGATAACGTCGGTATCGCGGCGGATCTCGGATATCGCCTTGAAATCCTCGTCCTCCTCCGGCGCGAGCGTGATAATGCGGATGATATCCGCGTATTCCTTCACGAACTTCGCATCCGGCTTCAAAATGTATTTGGGATCCTGCGCGCCCTTTTTCTTTTCGCTTATGAACGGGCCTTCCGCGTGGCAGCCGAGTATGGCGCTGCCCTCCCAATCACGGCTTTCCTCCTTGAGCGCACGGCAGACCTCCAGCGCCTTGCGGATGACCTTCATATCGACGGTCATCGTGGTGGGGAGATAGCCGGTAACGCCGTTTGCGAGCAGCCCCTTGGAAATTGTGCGGATGCTTTCCTCCTCGCCGTCGCACACATCCTTGCCGAGATAGCCGTGAATGTGCAGGTCGATCAGACCGGGGGCGACGTAACCGCCCTTTGCGTCGATAATTTCGACCCCCTCGGGCAGCTTGTCGGCGGGAACGATGCCTTCGATAACATCCGAATAAAGCAGCGCGCTGTTTTCGACAACGCGGTCTTTAAGAACTATCCTGCCGTTGATGATAGCCTTCATTATACTTCCTCCGTTTGATATTTCGTTATTGGAACGAGTTCTTTCACCTTGCATTATACCATCATTATCCGAAAAAGCAATAGATTTTTTGCGGCGTTCCGCCGCTTTGTGCGCTCCCGCGGGGAAAATTCTTGACAATGCTTCCCCGTGTGTGTAATATAAAGATGTAGCGGTATATTCTTTCGCCGCAGGCAAAGCGTTTATACCGTGCAAAAATACACAAAATACTTCGGAGGGCGAACATTATGCAGCTCGGCACGGATATCCCCTTCCCGCGGGAGGCGCTTTTACAATCGAGAGAAGCACAGCGATTAAGGATAAGCTCGCTTTTATCCCGCCGCGAGGATCTGCGCGGCAGGGTCGTCGTCGCCTTTTCGGAGGATGACACGCTCCCGGCGGACACGGCCTTTTCCGCCAAAAGGCTGCCGCACGGCGGCTGGCGGCTGGGGGTCCATGTCACCGATGCAAACGAATTCCTTCCTGTCGGCTCTCCGCTCGAGCTTGCCGCGGGCGAAAGGCTT
>USHI01000005.1 GCA_900554405.1 uncultured Eubacteriales bacterium
CCATTATCTGCGGCGGTGCCCCGATCGACCCGCAGACTATCGAATGGTTCGAAAATATCGGGATAAATATTTCGCAGGGGTACGGTATCACCGAATGCGCGCCGCTCGTTTCCGTAAATCCGCTTGTGACCGTCCATTATGATTCCGTCGGGCTTCCGATCAAAGGCAGCAAGATCAAGATAATCGACGATACCGCCGGCATTGAATCGGATATGTCGCCGCGCTCGGTCGGCGAAATATGCGTGCGCGGGCCGCAGGTCATGCTCGGATATTACAATGCGCCGGAGGAAACAGCCGCCGCCTTCACGGAGGAGGGCTATTTCCGCACGGGCGATTACGGTTTTGTCGATGAGGACGGATACATTTATATCACCGGCCGCAAAAAGAATATAATCGTTCTCAACAACGGCAAAAACGTTTATCCGGAGGAGATCGAGGAATACCTCGACCGTCTGGATATCGTCCGCGAATGCGTTGTCGTCGGCAGGGAAAAGGAGGATGGCGAGGTTGCCCTCACGGCTATCATTTATCCCGATTACGATGCCTTTAAGGGCAAGGACGATTCCGAAATTATCGAAGCTATCCGTGCGGTGGTCGCCACGATAAACAAAAAGCTCCCGATATTCAAGCAGGTTCGCAATATCGAACTCAAAAAGAGCGAATTCGAAAAAACAACAACAAAAAAGATCATCAGATACAAACTTTCATAAGGAGAATACAGATCCATGTTTCAGCAGCTTAAAGACCTCCTTGTCGAGGAAATGAGCATAGACCCTTCACTTATCACGCCCGAAGCGGAGCTTATGAACGATCTCGGCTTCAATTCGCTCGAGCTTGCCGATCTTGTAGTCCTTTGCGAGGAGCGCTTCGGCATAGTTTTCGACGATGCCGCCCTTCCGGGGCTGCTCACCGTCGGCGATGTCGAGGCATATATAGAAGAAAATTCATAAAACATACGATACGCGCTTTGCCCCCACTTGGCAAGGCGCGTTCGTTTAAGAGGTGAAAAATGCCGAACATTCTTGTTGTCGAGGACGATAAGGCTTTGAACAAGCTCATATGCCGGGTGCTTGAAAGGAACGGGCACGCGGTCTTTTCCGCTTGCGGCGGCGAGGAGGCTCTTTCGCTGCTGGACGGAACATATATCGACCTTGTGCTCACGGATATCATGATGCCGGGCACGGACGGATACGAGCTTGTCGCGGCGATACGCGCGGCGGATACAAAAATGCCGGTCATTTTTATAACGGCAAAAAGCGGATTCGGCGATAAGCTCCGCGGCTTTAACCTCGGCGCGGATGATTATATGGTAAAGCCGATCGACATAAACGAGCTTGTGCTACGCGTCAACGCGATCCTGCGCAGAAGCCGTATCGCCAACGAAAGGCGGCTTGTTATCGGCTCGACTGTGCTGGATGCCGATTCCTTTACCGTTTCGGCAGGCGGCAGCACGTCGGCGCTTCCGCAAAAGGAATTCCTTTTGCTGTTCAAGCTGCTTTCCTACCCCGGGCGTATCTTCACACGGTATGAAATAATGGATGAAATCTGGGGCTACGATTCGGAAAGCGACGAAAAAACCATAAACGTACACATAAGCAAGCTTCGCTCGCGCTTCGAGGAAAACGGCGATTTTTCCATCGAAACCGTCCGCGGGCTGGGGTACAAGGCGGTCCTTAAATGAAAAAAAGGGAGATCATATCCAAACAAAAGCTGACCGAAAGCATAAATAAGGTGAACGACAGGACACCCATGGTGTTTTATCTCACGATGTTCATTTTTGTCGTGAGCTGTGTTACCGGCGCGATACTCATGGCGCTATATACGCTTCTGAACGAGCTCGGCGTTATCGGCGAGCTTAACCTTTATCTTGTCATATTGCTGTTTCTCGTTTGCAGCATTGCTATTTCAACGAGCCTTGTGCGCGGGTTCGGTAACAAAATCATCTTCCGCTCGCTGCGCAGGATCACCGAGTTCAGCAATTCGATAGCGGATGGCGATTTTTCAAAACGGCTCACCCCCCCGCGTGAAAAGGAACTTGCCGATATCTGCCAAAGCCTTAACGACATGGCGGATAAGCTCGGCAGGAACGAGCTCGTTGCGTGGGACTTCATCTCCAATGTATCGCATCAGTTCCGTACACCGCTTGCAACTATCATCGGTTATGCTCAGCTTCTTCAGGATCCGTCTCTGCCCGAATCCGAGCGTAGGGAATACATCGCCATTATCGAGGAAAAGACAAAGGCACTTTCCAAGCTCGTGAACAGCATATTGGAGCTTTCCAAGCTTGAATATCAGTCCATAACCCCGGCAACGGAGCTTTTCCGACTGGATGAGCAGCTTCGCCGCTGTATCATTTCCTTCGAGAACCGGTTCGCGGAAAAGGATATTACCGTTGTTGCCGATCTCGATCATGCGGAATGCTTCGCCAGCCCGGAGCTGATGGCGGAGGTATGGAGCAATATTATCGAAAATGCGATCGAATTCAGCCCCGTGGGCGGAAGGATAAAGGTAACGCTCCGCAATATTGATGGCAGCGCCTGTGTGGCGATCTCCGACGAGGGCGCAGGCATGGACGAGGAGACTCTTGCCCATGTTTTCGACCGCTTCTACCGCGGAAAAAACCGAAAGCTCGGCGGCAACGGTCTCGGAATGGCTATTGCGAAGCGGATTATTACGCTGCACGGCTTTTCCATAGAGGCAAAAAGCGCTCCGGGGCAGGGAAGCACGTTTATCGTGAAAACAGAATGCCGTTAGTGGAATTTTTGCTCATAAACTGCGTGACAAATCGATTTTGTTGTGCTATAATAAGATAAATAATATCAAATTAAGTAAGGCAGGTACGTTATGAAGAAAACAGCTTTTCTGTTGACGCTGGTGATACTTTTCACCTTTATTGCCGCCTCCTGCGGCGGCGGGGATGAAAGCTCCTATGCCGAATCCTCCGATGCGGGAGCCGAAAGCTCCGATACGAACAGCGAAAAGCCGTATTATACGGGTGTTTCCGTCAGCTCCGATCCTGTTGAAAGGTTTATTTCGGCAGGAGCTTCCTATACTAAATCGGTCGAAGCGGGGGAGGCATACCCCGATACTTACGGCACCGAACTGACCGACGGCGTTTTTGCCGATCCGGAAGCCGCAAGCTATACCGACGAAGCATTCAGCGGTTATAATATCGCGGGCAAACGGCTTTATGTCGTTATGGACCTCGGCTTTTCATATGACCGTATCTATGCCTTCCGTGTGAGCTATCTTTCCACCTCCGAGGCGGGGATAGGTGTCCCTTCCAACACATTTGTATATGTATCCCAGGATGGTGTAAACTGGAACGGCATCGGCACGGCAAAGGGCTTTGTCCATGAGGAAGGTACCGTGCAGACAGCCGAGCTCCGGCTTGATGAATACATAAAGGCGCGCTATGTCAGGTTCGGGATTTCCGGTGCTGCCGCATGGACATTCTTTGACGAACTCATGGTCATCGGCGATTACGACCAGACCGACGCGACAGCGAAATATGCTGATTGGATCGAAAACATATCCTCCCGGTATCGCGGCGGAAAACTCCCGACCGAGGAATTCATTGCCCCTGTCGACAGAACACTCAACCGCGTTTCGGTCACCAAGGGCAAGAAGTACACCATAAGCGGCGAGCTTGATTCCTCCTTCCCGGATACCGGCAATTCCATGCTTACCGACGGCAGCCTCAGCGGCATTTACGAGGGCAAGACTTGGGTCGGATTCAAAACCGAAGAGGACACCACGATAACCGTCGATCTCGGCACGGCTGTTTCCGATATCGCCGGGTTCGAGGTTTCCTGTTACACCAATACCAACGTTTCACAGTATCTGCCCGTCGGAGTGAAATTTACTGTTATATACGACAGTGTCCCCACCGATGTCGGTGTTGTATACGGCAGTCCGAATGTTGTAAAAGGCAATTACACCTTCTCCATTCCGCTGGAAAAGACATTGCGCGCGGATAAGATAGAGTTTACCCTGATCGGGTGTCATATTTCCACAAAATTCCTTGTGGAGGAAGTGAACGCCTATGCTTACCGTGCCGATGCGGCTAACGGCCTTTACCCTGAAATTCGGTTTGTGAGCGAGGATACCGCAAAGCCCACCGGCGATAATTCCGAAAAGAACCTTATCGCAGGGAAAACACAGCAGATACTCGCTTCGAGCGATCCGGGCGAAGCTTTTTACGAAAACAATACTCCCGTTACCTCCGGGCTTCTTACGGACGGCAAAAAATCGGAAGGCACCGATATCCACAGCGGCGAATTCTTCAAATTCAACGGCGGCGGAGGCAGAGTGGTCATATATGATCTCGGCTTCGTTTCCGCAGTAAACCGCTTCACCGCGGGCTTTACCAACCAGACCGACTGGGCGGTCACCTCGCCTTCCGTTGCGACGGTTTATGTTACTACCGATACGGATAAATGGTACGAAGTCGGCAATATCGATCTTTCCGCCGGCGGCGACCCCGGGATCCACCGCGGAACGCTCAAGCTCGGCAGAAGCGTTAAGGCAAGATACGTCGCGTTCTCCTTCGCCGTTGCGCAATGGGCGGGCTGCGACGAGCTTGAAGTATTCGGCACCGAAAACGGCGCTTCCGGGGCGGAGCCTGCAGCAGCAGGATATAAAACCGGCAGCCTGTTTGTAAATAAGCGTAAAGCACCGAGCAAAGATCTTCTCGGCGGCAGCAAGGATCTCTGCCTGCTTTATCACGGCAAGCATCTGAATGGCTACACCGTGGAAGAGCTCATACCTTATCTTGCCTATATCGATACCGACGGCAACCCCGTGGATACGATGTTCGACAGCTTCCTCTTCCTCCTTTCCGGCAATCTTCCCAGCGGCGCCGCACCTTACGGCAACGGCACAAAGGCCGATTGGGAATGGACGATACAGGATATATTCAAAGAAGGCAAAAATATGCTCGCGCTTGAAGAAGCCGCGGGTATAGTAAAAGAAAAGCTCGGGCTGCCTTCGGATTACAAGTTCAAGGTAACCACGTCGATCTATTATCCGGACACCGAAATGACTTCCTTCGGCGATGTGGACGGCGACGGCAATACCGAAAACTTCACTGTATTTGCCGACCGTATCAAGGCTGTCAAGTGGTATATCCAATCCTTCGAAAAGAAGTTTTCGGAAAGCGGCTTCCAAAATATAGAGCTTGTCGGGTATTATTGGTTCCATGAGGAAATGAAGAAATCCGAGGAGGACAATATAAAGCTGCTGAACGCGGTCGCCGATGAGGTTCACGCAGTCGGCCGCAGCTTCTTCTGGATTCCTTATTTCACATCAAACGGATACAACAATTGGGAACAGCTCGGGTTTGATATCGCGAATATGCAGCCCAACTATGTATTCAACCTTACCACCTCGTACAAGAACATCATCCAGTGCGCACAGCTCACGAAGCTTTACGGAATGGGTGTGGAAATAGAAGTAAGCGATGAGGCGCTCTCCAACATACTCATTTTCAAAAAATATATGCAGTATCTTGCCGCCGGCATAGAATACGGTTATATGACGGATTCCGTTCATATGTATTACCAGGGCGTATACGCATATGAAAAGGCTGCACGCTCCAAAACTTCGATGGGCAGAATGGTTTATGATGCGACTTATAAGTTCATCAAAGGCACTCTCGAATACAGCCCCGAAAAGCTGGATGCTATCGAAATTTCTCAACACGGTTCCGAATATATCGTAAAGGGCAGGATAGAGACGGGTTCGACACTTTCCGAATATCGCATCGAGCAGTATCCGGAGCATGGCAGCGTGACGATAAATCCCGACGGTACATTCACCTATTACGGCGAAGCCGGATATACGGGCGCTGTCACGTTCAAGTATTCGTACAGCAATTACCTCGGATTTTCCGAGCCCTGCGAAATCATTATCAACATTACCTGATTTTTCCGCCGCTGCGGTACCTGCTGTAAAAGCGGGCGCCGCAGCGGTGCTTTTTTGTGAAAAAACGTGGTTGACAAACAATGCTTGCGGTATTATAATACACTAGGTGAGCAATGGCGTTCATTCACACAGGGGGGAAGCAGCCCGGTTTGGATGCGCGCCCTTTCTGTTTTAGCAATCAGCGCTTTATTCGGCGGAAAGGCAGGACGGATATGGAATATTCACACGATGATATAATGCAATATGTCAGGGAGGAGGATGTAAAATTCATCCGCATGGCATTTTGCGATGTGTTCGGCAACCAGAAAAACATCTCCGTAATGCCGCACGAGCTGGACCGTGCCTTCGGGCAGGGCATTGCGGTGGATGCATCCGCGATCCCCGGGTTCGGCGAAGGTGTTCGCTCCGATCTTTTCCTTCACCCGGATGCTTCTACGGTTTCGGTGCTTCCGTGGCGCCCGGAACACGGTAAGGTCATCCGTATGTTCTGCTCCGTTGCCTATCCCGGCGGCGAAGTATTCGAGGCGGATACAAGAAGCCTGCTTGCTTCCGCTGTCATTAGGGCAAAGGAGCAGGGGCTGGAATTCAATTTCGGTGCCGAAACCGAGTTTTATCTTTTCCGCTGCGATGAAAACGGCGAACCGACAGACATCCCTTACGACCGTGCGGGGTATATGGATATCGCACCGCAGGACAAGGGCGAAAACGTCCGCCGCGAAATATGCCTCACGCTCGAACGCATGGATATACTTCCCGAAGGCTCTCATCACGAGGAAGGCCCCGGGCAGAATGAGATAGATTTCAGATATTCCGAACCGCTTAAAGCGGCGGATGATAATATAACCTTCCGCTCCGTTGTAAATACCGTTGCGGCAAGGAACGGGCTTTATGCCGATTTTTCGCCCAAGCCGATAAAGGATCAGCCGGGCAACGGTATGCATATCAACTTTTCGGTGCACGGCACAGGCGGCGAGGATCTCACCTCGTATGCCGTTGCGGGCATACTTGCCCGTGCGCGGGAAATGACGGCGTTTCTCAATCCGTCCGCCGCTTCCTATGAACGGCTCGGAAGCTGCAAGGCACCGAAGTACATTGCCTGGTCGCGCGAGAACCGTTCGCCGCTTATTCGCATACCTGCGGCGGAGGGCTGCTATCGCCGCGCCGAACTTCGTTCGCCCGATCCGCTTTGCAATCCGTACCTTGCATTTACTTTGTTGATCGGGGCGGGTATCGAAGGAATCCGTGCCGAAGCGGCATTGCCCGACCCGGCGGATATAAACCTTTTCTCCGCTCCGGGCAAAGTCACGGCGCGCTATGAAGCACTGCCAGCAAGCCTCGAGGAAGCACTTTCCGTTGCTTCCGGGAGCGAATTTGTTCGCAGAACGCTCCCCGATGCGGTTTTAAGGGCGTTTTTGGGGTAGTATCATTTATTTTAATCGGAGGGAGTGGGGCATTTGGAATTTACCGAGCGCGTTTACCGCACATTGATAGTTTCCTCCAACGCCTCATTTTCTGCTTCGATGGCAAAAATGCTTCCGCCAAGCAGGCTTTCGCCTGTGCGCACGGCGCAGACAGCCGCCTGTGCAAGGCTGATGCTGCTTGATACGGAATTCGATATAATAATTATAAACGCTCCGCTTTCGGATGAATACGGCATCGAATTCGCACAGGATATTTCGGACACCGGGCATAAGAGCGTGCTTGTAATAATACCTGCGGACGATTATCCGGAGCTCAATTCTTTGCTTGCTCCGCAGGGGATACTTGCCGTTTCCAAGCCGACACCGCCATCTACGGTTTTGCAGGCGATCGACCTGATGTGTGCAACGAGCGAGCGTTTGAAGCGGCTCGAAGCGCGCCCGGACACGTTCGAGGAAAAGATGCGCGAAATCAGGATCATCAACCGCGCAAAGATGCTTCTGATAAGCCGCCGTAAGATGAGCGAAAAGGAAGCACACCGTTTTATAGAAAAACAGGCGATGGACAATTGCGTAAAAAAGCAGAAGATCGCCGAGGATATAATCAGGCATTATGAATCGCGGGAAGGGAGCGAGCTTGTTTGACAAAGTATATTTTCGTTACCGGGGGAGTTGTTTCGGGGTTAGGTAAGGGTATTACCGCTGCCTCGCTGGGCAGACTTCTCAAAACGCGCGGGCTGAAGGTGGCTGCGCAGAAGCTGGATCCTTATATCAATGTCGACCCGGGTACCATGAGTCCGTATCAGCACGGTGAGGTATATGTAACCGAGGACGGCGCCGAAACCGATCTTGATCTCGGCCATTATGAGCGCTTTATCGATGAAGATCTTAACCGGTATTCCAACCTTACAACGGGCAAGGTCTATTGGAACGTTCTTAATAAAGAGCGCAGAGGTGAATATCTCGGTTCCACAGTGCAGGTCATTCCGCATATTACAAACGAAATAAAGGAATTTGTGTACCGTGTCGGCAAGCAGACGGATGCCGATGTTGTCATAACCGAAATCGGCGGCACGATCGGCGATATCGAATCTCAGCCGTTTATCGAGGCTATCCGCCAGATTTCGCTTGAAGTCGGCAGGGAAAACAGCCTGTTTATCCATGTGACACTTGTTCCGTTCCTTCGCGGTTCGGACGAGCATAAATCCAAACCCACGCAGCATTCGGTAAAGGAATTGCAGGGAATGGGCATAAATCCGGATATCATAGTTCTTCGCTGCGATGAACCGTTGGAGGAAGCCATATTCAAAAAGACATCCATGTTCTGCAACGTAAAGCCGGATTGCGTTATCGAGAATATCACGCTGCCCTGCCTTTACGAAGCGCCTCTTATGCTCGAAAACGCGAATTTCTCCTCTGTCGTGTGCAGGGAACTCGGGATCGAAGCTCCGGAATCCGATCTTTCGGAATGGAAGGAAATGGTCGAAAGGATCAAATCCTGCCCCGGCGAGGTCACGATCGGGCTTGTCGGCAAATATGTCCAGCTTCACGATGCTTATCTTTCGGTTATGGAAGCGATGCGCCACGCGGGCTACGAGGTCGGTGTGAACGTACATATAAAATGGATCGATTCCGAAAAGCTCCGCAAGCGTGATTGCGAAGCGGTGCTTTCCGGTCTGGATGGTATAATCATTCCCGGCGGCTTCGGCGGCCGCGGAATCTCCGGCATGATAAATGCCGCGCGCTTTGCTCGCGAACACGATATCCCGTTTTTCGGCATATGCCTTGGGATGCAGATCGCGGTTATCGAATTTGCGCGCCATGCAGCCGGTATTCCGGATGCCGATTCGGGTGAATTTAACGAGATATGCGATAACAAGGTTATAGATTTCATGCCCGGGCAGAGCGAAAGCGTCGATAAAGGCGGCACTCTGCGGCTGGGCGCTTATCCCTGTCGTATCAAGCCGGGCACGACAATGGAGCGCTGCTACGGCAGCAGCGAAATAAGCGAACGCCACCGCCACCGTTATGAATTCAACAACGATTACCGCGAACGGCTTGAAGCCGCGGGATTGACGCTTTCCGGGCTTTCGCCGGACGGCAGGCTGGTAGAGACCGTTGAATTGACCGAAAAGCCATTTTATGTCGGCGTTCAGTATCATCCGGAATTCAAATCCCGTCCGAATAAGCCCCACCCGCTGTTCAAGGGGTTTATAGCCGCAGCGGCGGAAAAGCATAAAAATCAGGAGTAAGCGCTATGCACGACGTTTATGAAAATCCGCTTTGCAGGCGGTATGCCGGGCGTGAGATGCAGGAAATATTCTCGGACGACCGCAAGTTTTCCACCTGGCGCAGGCTGTGGGTCGCTTTGGCGGAGGGAGAAAAGGAGCTCGGGCTTCCGATAACCGATTCTCAGATCGCAGAAATGCGCGCACATATTGACGATATTGATTATCCACTTGCCGAAAAGCGCGAGCGTGAAGTACGCCATGATGTCATGTCGCACATATACGCATACGGCGTTGCCTGCCCGGAAGCAAAGCCGATAATCCATCTCGGCGCAACAAGCTGCTTTGTCGGCGATAATACCGATATTATCATTCAGCGCGAAGCGCTGCAGCGTATCCGCAGGCTTCTGTTGCAAACCATAGGCGCGCTCGCCGATTTTGCGGAAACCTACAAAGCGCTTCCCACGCTCGCCTATACACACTTCCAGGCGGCGCAGCCGACAACGGTCGGCAAGCGTGCGGCGATGTGGCTGCAGGATCTGATGACGGATCTCGAAAACCTCGACCACCGTATTGCAACGTTGAAGATCCCGGGCTGCAAGGGAACAACGGGCACCGGAGCGAGCTTTTTGGAGCTTTTCGGCGGCGATGCCGAAAAGGTGGAAAAGCTTGAAGCGATTATAGCCGAAAAAATGGGATTTTCGAACGTTTACCGTATCTGCGGTCAGACATATCCGCGTAAATCCGATTATTATACGCTTTCCGTGCTTTCCGGAATTGCGCAGAGCGCAATGAAGTTTTCCGGGGATATAAGGCTTCTTTCGCACCTGAAAGAGGTGGAAGAGCCGTTCGAATCGAAGCAGGTCGGATCCTCCGCAATGGCATATAAACGCAACCCCATGCGGAGCGAAAGGATGACATCGCTTGCGAGATATGTCATTTCCGATGCGCTAAACCCCGCTTTTACCTCCGGCACACAGTGGCTGGAACGCACGCTTGACGATTCCGCAAACCGCCGCATAAGTATCCCGGAGGCATTCCTTGCCACGGACGGCATTCTCATGCTCTACTGCAATATCGTTTCCGGGCTTACGGTGTATCCAAAGGTCATCGAAAAGCACCTCATGGAGGAACTGCCCTTTATGGCAACGGAGAATATACTCATGCACTGTGTCAATAAAGGCGGCGACAGACAGTCGCTCCACGAAGCGATACGCCGGCATTCCGTTGCGGCAGGCAGGGCTGTAAAGGAAGAGGGCAGGGATAACGACCTTTTGGACAGGATCGCGGCCGACAAAGCCTTCGGGCTCACCCGTGCGGAAATAGACGGTATTATCGCCGAAAGCGATCTAACCGGGCTTGCCGCCCGTCAGACAGAGCAGTACCTTTCCGAGGTGCGCAGCGTGCTCGATGAAAACGCGCAGTATATAAGCGGTAATTCCGCAAACGAAATAAATGTATAAGGACGGTAAAACAAAATGCTTACAGCTATCGTAGGAATCAACTGGGGTGATGAAGGAAAGGGGAGAATGGTGGATCTGCTTTCCTCCGATTATGATATCATCTGCCGTTACCAGGGCGGCAACAACGCAGGCCATACCGTTATAAACGAAAAGGGCAAGTTTATAATGAACCTGCTCCCTTCGGGCATACTTCGCGATACAACGGTAAATGTCATGGGCAACGGCATGGTTATCGATATCGAACATCTTGCCGGCGAGATAAAGACGCTCGAGGAAAAGGGCATAAGAATCACTCCGGATAATCTCAAAATCAGTGATAAGGCCGTCATTTGTATGCCGTATCATAAGATGCTCGACTGCATGGAGGAAGAACGTCTTGCCGATAAAAAATACGGCTCCACGAAGC
This sequence comes from uncultured Eubacteriales bacterium, assembly GCA_900554405.1. Lineage (GTDB taxonomy): Bacteria > Bacillota > Clostridia > Oscillospirales > CAG-382 > Coliplasma. The sequence continues at coordinate 11,441 of USHI01000005.1, forward strand.
GCGGCATAGCGCCCGTATATGCCGATAAGTATTATAAAAAAGCCATCCGTATGGGCGATCTTCTTTGGAGCGACGGGCTTTACGAAAAGGTAAAGGATATCGTAGAATGGAAGAATATCACCGTTACCGGTTACGGGCACGAAGCGATCAGCGCCGATGAAATGTATGAATGGCTCCTGCGCTTCGGCGCCGTGGTAAAGCCCTATATCACCGATATCTGCGTTTATCTCGACAACGCGCTCAAAGAAAACAAGAATATCATGTTTGAAGCGCAGCTCGGCGCTTTGCGTGATATTGATTTCGGTATTTATCCTTATACCTCCTCCTCCTCCACCATTGCGGCATATGCCACGCTCGGTGCCGGTATCCCCGGTGCGAAGCTGGACGAGACTATCGGCATCATGAAGGCATATTCCACCTGTGTCGGCGAAGGCCCCTTCACCTGCGAAATGTTCGGTGAGGAGGCGGAAAGCCTGCGTAAGGCAGGCGGCGAATACGGTGCTGCGACAGGCAGACCGCGCCGTGTAGGCCCGTTCGATGTTGTCGCATCGCGCTACGGTGTAAAGATGCAGGGTGCCGATTATATCGCGCTCACAAAGCTGGATGTGCTTTCCGGTATGGAAAAGATACCGGTCTGTGTCGCATATGATATCGACGGCGAAAAAACACTCGACTTCCCGACAGGTCACCGTCTCGATATTGCAAAGCCGGTTATAGAATACATGAAGGGCTTCGGCGATATTTCCAAATGCAGGAGCAGGGAAGAGCTGCCCGAAACGGCACTTGAATATATTGCTTATCTCGAAAAGGCTGTCGGCTGCCCGATCAAATATGTCTCCGTCGGTGCCGACCGCGAAGAATATGTAAAAATGTTTTAAGTCAGGTGGTCGGAAATGAGTCAGCAAACGGTTTTGATACTTGATTTCGGCGGTCAGTATAAAGAGCTTGTCGCGCGTCGTGTGCGTGAATGCGGCGTTTATTCCGTTGTCAAGCCGGGCGAGCTTTCGGTTTCGGAGATCGAAAAGATTGCCCCTATCGGGATCATCTTCACCGGCGGCCCTGCGAGTGTGTATGAAGAAAGCGCTCCCAAGTGCGATAAAGCGCTTTTCGGGCTCGGGATACCGGTTCTCGGAATATGCTACGGCGCCCAGCTTACCGCCTGGATGCACGGTGGCGAAATAGCCTCCTGCGAAAAGGGCGAATACGGCAGAACACACATAACCGTCGATCCGGGCTCGAAGCTTTTCGAAGGGCTTTCGCCCGATCAGGTCGCACTTATGAGCCATACCGACCGCGTTACCGTGCTTCCCGAAGGGTTCAGGACGGTTGCGGAAAGTGATAATTGCCCGAATGCCGCCTTTGAAAATGCCGATAAGCGGGTTTATGCAGTTCAGTTCCACCCCGAAACAGAGGGGACATTGAACGGCAAGCAAATCATCCGCAACTTCCTTTTCAATATCTGCGGTGCAAACGGCGATTACGATCTCAAAGATGTCGAACGCGAGCTTATCGAAGCCGTCCGTGCGCAGGTCGGCGGGGAAAGAGTGCTTCTGGGGCTTTCCGGCGGCGTGGATTCCTCGGTTTGTGCGGCGCTGCTTTCAAAAGCCATTCCCGGCAGGCTTTACTGCATATTTGTCGATCACGGTCTTATGCGCAAAAACGAAGGCGACGAGATCGAGGCAGCCTTCAAAAACCGCGATCTGCATTTTATCCGTGTTGATGCTTCCGCACGCTTCCTGAAAGCGCTTTCCGGCGTCACTGATCCCGAAAAGAAGCGCAAGATAATCGGTGAAAACTTTATCCGCGTGTTCGAGGAGGAATCCCGCAAGCTCGACGGTATTGCTTTCCTTGCTCAGGGGACGATTTACCCCGATGTTATAGAATCCGGCGGCAACAAGGCGGCTGCGATAAAGAGCCACCATAATGTCGGCGGGCTGCCCAAGGATATCGGATTCACCGGCATTGTCGAACCGCTGCGCGGGCTTTTCAAGGATGAGGTACGCGCGCTCGGCAGACAATTGGGGCTGCCGCGGTATCTTACCGAACGCCAGCCGTTCCCGGGGCCGGGGCTTGCCGTTCGCGTTGTCGGTACTGTCACGCGTGAAAAGCTTCGGATCCTGCGTGATGCGGATGCCATCTTCCGCGAGGAGGTTGCGCGCCGACGCATCAAGGCGGATCAGTATTTTGCCGTGCTCACGGATACGCGTTCCGTCGGCGTTGTCGGCGATTTCAGGACATATGATTACACCGTCGCTTTGCGTGCCGTCCGCACAAACGATTTCATGACCTGTGAATATGCACCGATACCGCATAAGGCTCTCGGCGCGATAGCATCGCGTATTGTTAATGAGGTAAAGGGTGTCGGCAGGGTGGTTTACGATATCACCGGAAAGCCGCCCGCTACCATAGAATGGTGCTGAAAGAATAAAATAAGCTCCCGAAACGCATGCGTGCTTCGGGAGCTTGTATTTTTTATGCCTGCACTGCCGGCGGTTCGTCCGTTTTCGGAAGCGATTTAAGGCAGTGTACATAATAGATTATCTGTGCGATCGCCGTGATAGTCCAGGAGAATACATACAGCAGATAAAGCGAGGGTATCGTGTGGAAATAGGCAAAAACAGTGTATACCCATGCGACACGGAACACGCATGAACCGAGTATGACAATGACCGTCGGAGCAAGGCTTTTGCCCAACCCGCGTGAGGCAGCCATTGTGCAGTCCATAAATGCGGATACCATGTATGAATACCCCATGATCCTTATTCTGTCCATCCCGGCGTTTGCGACCTCCGGTACATCCGTAAACAGCTCCAGAAATTCGCGCCCGAAGAGTATAAGCAGGAGCCCGAGCAGCGCTCCGGCGGCAAAGGAATAAGCAAGGCAGATAAAATATGTCTTTCTCACGCGACAGTATTTTCCCGCCCCGAGGTTTTGCCCCATAAATGTGGAGCAGGCGGTGTAGAATGCCGCCATGACATTATATATTATCGCATCCGAATTCGAGGCGGCGGAGTTTCCCTCCACCACGATATGATCAAAATAATTCACGCCTGCCTGGATAAACAAGTTTGCAATTGCAAATATGGCGTTTTGCAGCCCCGCAGGCAGCCCGAGCGCAAGCACCGTTCTTGCCTTGGCGGGGTAAAAGCCGATAAGACGCGGCGAAAAACCGCAATCGCTTTTATCCTTTATCATGCGGATGATTATCAGCACGGCGGAAAGGTATTGCGAAATGATGCTCGCCAGTGCGACACCGTCCACCGACATACAGCATACGATAACGAAAAACAGATTTAGTATTACGTTGAATATGCCCGCGGCGGTGAGATAAACGAGCGGCCTTGCCGTATCGCCCTTGGCACTGAGCACGGCGTTGCCGAAATTGAATATCGCAAGCGCCGGCATACCGAGTGCGTATATGCGGAAGTAAAGCACCGCACCGTCGATCAGTTCATCCTTCGTTTTTATCAGCATAAGCATCGGCTTTGCGAGCAGGAAGCAGGAGACGGCGATAATTATACCCGCCGCAAGGCAGATAACAAAGGATGCATGGACTGTTTCGCGGATATCGCGGCTCTTTTTTGCGCCGATAAACTGTGCAACACGCACATTAACGCCGCTGCCCAGGCCGATAAGCACGCCGGTAAACAATGTAACAAGTATGACCGTCGAGCCGACCGATCCGAGCGCCGAAGCGCTCGAAAACCTGCCGACAACGGCAACGTCCGCCATGTTGAACAGCACCTGCAAAAGCTGAGAGGCGATCAGCGGAATGCTGAAAAGGAATATCTTTTTCGGGAGCGAGCCGGTTGTCATATCCGCACCGGCGGGATTGTTTATGTATTTTTTCATTTCAAAATATATGCTTAACGCTCCAACGCCGCTTTGTCGAGCAGATCGTCATCGGCATACAGGTAAGCCATGCCGTCCTCCTGCTCAAACAGTATATCCGTTCCGTTTACTATCGCATTCAGAGAAACGGTTTCGCTGTATTCCGCTTCGTCACAGACAGCGCCGTTGATTACAAGAAGCACGCTGCCTTCTTCCTCGCAGGCGACGACTTTTATGTTGAGTCCGTTGAAGCTGCCGTAAAGCAGCCTTTCGCCCTCTCCGTTATAATCCCTTATCGGTTCGGAAAGCTCTTCCTTTTGTGCCGGCTGCGCAGGCGTATTTGCTTCCGGCGCATCGCTTCCGGCTTCAAAGCTTTCCGGCATGGCAGCCATTTCTTTGGATGCCTTCACTCCGAGCACCAGGTAAAAAACGACCATTCCGTGGATTATCAGGTCGAATATAAATACATACCCAAACCCGTACATAAACATAAAGAATATCAGCCCGACAGTGTCGAATATCGAGAGCACCAGCGCGACGAAAAGCCACTTTGCGTTCTTTTTGGAAAGAAAATAGGAAAACACACCCGTGAGGAAAACGCCCCCGGATATCACAAGTGAGAGTATATATATCGCCTGCCCGCCTTCTGCCGCCGCGATATACCCGGTGACCAGGGTATATGTGACCGTTGCGAAGGAAAAGGGGAGTATTTCGGATTTTTCGGTGAAGATCATAACCGCGTTAATTATCGTAACGAGCGCCAGAAACAGCATCACCGTCCTTGCGCGCAGGATCTTTATCCGCAGTTCGCTTTTCTTGTTCATGTTATTGATACCACTCTTGTTTTATAATATTTCTCCTGAAACTCTATCATGTCCGCGATTGCACCCGCCGTGAAAAGCAGGTTTTCCGGCGCCATTATCAGCTTGTCCTCCACATCGTTCTCGCGGAAGACAATGCCGATTATCCGCCCCGTATATTCCTTCACGGCGTGTTCCACACCCAAAAGGTATACATCCAGCTCCTCTCCGTCGCCTCCGAGAACACCGGGGATATAGCCGTAATTTATCGGGTATACAAGCGTTTTTTCGCCCTTTGTGTGGATATATCCGATCGGTCTGTCGATAACGATCTTTACCGCCTTGCCGAGATACCCCTCGACAAGTTCTCTGCGCTCATGTAATGTCATTCGAACGCTCCGTTCAGTTCAGGTATTCACACGGGTCGACATAAACATGGAATATGTCCGAAACGCCCGCGCTGCCGACCTTGATAACGGTGCCGCCGTTGAGCTCGCGGTTCCAGTAGCAGCCCGAACCGGTTTTAAGCGCATATGTCAGGCGAACTCCGCGGTAGGGTATGGAAAAGTTATTTATATGCTCGTGCCCGGCAATTATGTTTTTGGTATGCCCGAGCTCGCAGACGGTATCAAAAACGCCGTCATCCTCCGGGTGGCTGCAAATCTTTTCGTATTTGACCCCGAAGGAATCGGTATATCCTTCGTTCCAGATGCTTTTTCCGTAGCTTTCGGCAATGTAGGGCTTGTATTCAGGGTCCTTCATCGCGGCGGAATAGGCATCGTTGAACGCATAGATCGGAATATGCAGAAATATCGTGCTTTCCTTGCAGCCGCGGGCTGTACTTGCGGCAATCTGAGCGCGATACCATTCAAGCTGTTCGGGTATCAGCTTGGCATAGGCTGTTCCGTCGCCGTAGGACACCCTGTCGTGGCTGTCGATAAATATAAGCGTTTCGACAGGCACGCCGTTTTCGGTTATGTCGATGCAGTAATTGCCGCTTCCGAGCGCTTCATCCCCGCGTTCGAAAAGGCAAAGCGGGTGGCTTGCAAAAACCGATTCGGCTTTTCTTGTTTCGGCAATACCCGCCTGGTTGTCGTGATTGCCCCAGACAAAAGTCCACTTGATTCCGAAGGTATCCATGAAATCTGCGTAAAACTCATAGACGGGTACAGAACCGCCGTATGTAAGATCGCCGGTGACGGTTATCAGATCGGGACGGACCTTTTCAACAAGCGCGGAGGTCGTTCCGCATACGGTTGTAAGAGCGTTGCTTTTGTTTTGCAGCTCTTCTGCGGTGATCTGCGTGTCCGTAATGTTGAGTATAACAAAATCGCGGTTTGTTTCCTTTTGAAGTGAGTTCATGGCGTGCCACATCCGTTACTCTGTATTATGTATGTGTAGTATTATAGCACAAAAAGCATTATAATCAATAGCAATTTTCCGAAACCGCCGTGCGGGGATATCAGCTTTCACACCAGTTATAATTGCACCCGTGGATAGAAAAAGCACGCGATATGCGCCGTTTGCGCCCACGCGTGCTTTTGATATTTGTATATGTTGTTGCCGCCGGCGCACGGGTTGAAAACACGCTTGCGTTGTGTTAGAATATGAATGCAGCCCTCCACGCGAGAGTCCTAATTGCCGTCTGAAGACGATGGAGCTCAGCAGGAAAGCGCAGACGCTCCATCTGTAAGCGAGGCAGTGTCCCCCGTCAAATCGAAAGCAAGCGGAGAGACCTCCGTGCAGGATGAAAAGAAACTGAAAATGACCGTAAACGTGCATGATGTCATCATCGTGCTTTTTGATACGCCTTCTATAAGGATTTCGGTTATTCACGCTCGCTTATAAAGCTCGGTCATGTGGAATCCGGTATGGAAGCAATCGCGGCGGCAAGCGGTGATTTTACCCGCCGTTATCGTGAATACAGCCGGAAAATGAGTATTCATTGCAACGATGCGCCGCAAATGCGGGCATATACAAGCTCGGTTGATTTTATGTCCAAACGGTTTGAGCGGCTTGCCGGATGCTATCTGTACTTTTTTCCGAACATCGCATACAATTAAATCACGGTCGACCGAAAACTTAAAACAAGGAGCATAAGGAATGAAAACAGTAGGAGAAAGGATTGCCGCTCTTCGCAAGGAAAGAGGCATCACCCAGGAAGGTCTTGCGGGTATTATCGGTATTTCCTCACAGGCGATTTCAAAGTGGGAAAATAACGTGACCATGCCGGATATTATGCTTTTGCCGATTATCGCGGACACGCTCGGCGTGACGATCGATGAGCTTTTCGGGATCAAGCATAAGGTGCAGGAAAAGCCGGTCAATATCGAAGAAACACCTATGGCTGTTTATGATGAGATTCTGAAAACCATGTGGAAATCGGAAGAATTCGGTGAGACTGCCGAAAGGGTCAAAGCACAGCTTGTAAGGGACCCCGGTCAGCACAGCGGGTTTGTTTCTGCCGTTTCCGGCGCGGTATACGCAAATAAGGATATCGCTCTCGCATATCTTCCGGGCGATAAAGAATCATTGAAGCTGCTCGAAAGCGAAGGAGCGGCAATGCTTTTACAGATACTTTCCGATAAAAACGTGCGTCTTATGCTTGCATATCAATATGTGAACTCGCAGAAGGCATTTACAGCCGCATCCTTTGCCGCCAATGCCGGAATATCCGAAGAAGAGGCGAAAGCAGCGATCGAAAAGTCGGTTACCTGCGGTCTGACTACGGCGCAGGATGTTGATGCCGGCGCCGAAGAATCGCTGCGCATCTACCAGGCATGGGGCGATTATAAAATGATGCTGCTTGTCTTTCCGCTCCTGTCTTTGGCGGACCGGCTCGCTCATTACCGGGAACGCTGGGCAGGTTTCAGAACATGACGATCGGCTTCAAAAAGCACACTGTGCTTTTTCCTTTTGCGATGTCGATACCAACGCAGATCATAAAAATCCTCCTGTTTGTTGTTTCTGCAATGTAACCGTTTCAGCTTATTACGATTCATTTTTGCTCGTGACGCGGACGCGATTTTGCAGGGGGCTCGCCCCCTGCAAAATCGGAACAACCTGCTTAATCGAATCTTTATAACAAGAGAACGAATGACGCTTTGCTTAACGAACGCGTAGTTCAAAGAAAAACCTATCAGTCCATTGCTCTCTTATTATAACAAAAATAAGCATAGCTGACTATACCGTTTTGCTCAGTATAGGGCTACGCTTATATTGTACCAAAGAAAAACAAGAGTACTTTCATTTTTCACTTATTTGGATTGTTGATAATCGAAGCTTTCCAACAAAAATTCAGAAAGAATCATTGCGCTATTAACCACAATTTTTGCATGATGTTTTTTAGGGTGTTTTGTGGTCGCATGGCGATCAGCGATACTATTTGATAAACCCGCAAGACCGCCTATTATGGAAATAAAGCCTCTCAATATTTCATTAAAAGAGTTTCCAGTTTTGCTATCATCTGGATACATATTTATTTGCTTTGAGACCCGTTTGTATAGGCTCAGTAAATTTCCGTCATAGGATTGCCTGCTACCTTGTATTTTCTCTTCGATGTAAAGCAATATTTCTTCTACAAGAGTTCTTGCGTTAGTTATTGCTCCATCATAATCTTCTGTGTTCATTTTTGCTTTGCATTTGGATATTTGTTGTGAGATAAATTCCGAACCAGATAAGTTTTCTATAACCGTTAAAAGCACATCGGGAGATATCAAATGCAAATCTTTCGATATGTTCAAAATAGTGATGCCGTCAACATTTTTCAGTGTGTTTTCAACATAGACTCTTTTACTATTAATCGTATAATTTGAGTCCGACAAAGGAACCGCGAACCCACCTAAATAAGCATCAATAGAATCTTTAGTCATAGAAGATTGCAACTCGCATGCTATGCTATAAATCATATGTTGTCTCATTTTACCCTGCAAAACTTCGGAGTGTTCTATAATATCTGCTTTCAGCCCATCCCAGAGACAAAAGAATTCTATTGCGTTTTCTTCAATTGGAAAATAAGAATTTATACTATTTGCAAATGTAGTTAGGTTGTTGATTTCACAATATGTATGCACAGCTTTTATGTGTCCGTTTAGCTGTGAGTCTATAATATCGGTATAGTCCGGATCCATCATGTAAGAATGAGTATTTGATTGGACTTGTTTCTCTAGCAGGTCTATTTCGTTTGCGATCTTTCGTATATCCATCGACTAATTCCTTTTCATTACATAAATTTTATACACCATTTACTGTATTAGCACGTCTTCCAATTTTAATTGTGTTGTACGGTGGGGGAATACCTTTGGCAACCGGCATTATATGTCGATAGCAAGCTTGTCTAAGAGAAATTTCTCGATACCAACATACAAAATTCCGTTTTCGTCGCGCCACGGGATAATATTATCCTTTACGATCACGACCTTGGTAAATGAATCGGCAATCCGGCTGTAAGGACGAACCTCCTGCAGCCGTTTTTCTTCTTCGCCAACCGTCAGTGCCGACTGAATGTAGAACTTTTTGTTTCCGTCGCTTGCAATGAAGTCAACCTCTAAATTGGTCTTTTTGCTCTTGCCATCGGCATCCTTGTAATTGTATTCGACAACGCCGACATCCACAGTGAATCCACGGACAATCAGCTCGTTGTAGATAATATTCTCCATGATGTGGTTTTCCTCGGTCTGTCGGAAGTTGAGTCTTGCGTTGCGAAGTCCGATGTCGGAGTAGTAGTATTTTTGAGGCGAACCGATATATTTACGTCCCTTGATGTCGTAGCGCTTGGCGTGGCTGATCATAAAAGCATCCGCAAAATAATCAAGATAACGGGCAATGGTTTCGGGGCTGATTTTCACCTGATTGATACTTGCAAAAGTATCGGCGATTCTGCTCGGATTGGTCAGAGAGCCGACAGCGGAAGAAATGACATCAAGAAGATCGTCAAGAACATTTTTATCCTGAATATTGTGACGTTCCAAAATATCCTTCAGATAGATGTTTTCAAATAAATCGGTCAGATACTGTGCCTTGCTTCTGTGATCCTTCAGGCGGCTCACATAAGGCATACCACCGTAGGTGTAATATTCCTGCCAGGCGTCGTGCTTGTCGCCCTCAAACGAAGCGTAAAACTCCGCAAAAGTCAGCGGGTACACGCGAACCTCGTTACCCCTGCCGCGGAACTCGGTGAGAATATCGGAGGACAGCATTCTTGAATTTGAGCCGGTGACATACACATCGGCGTTTTTCTTTTTCATGAGTCCGAGCAGCACGTCAACAAATCCGACGGTATCGTCACTGTCGTCAAGATAAGGATTTTTGATGGTTTTGACTTTTTGTATCTCGTCAAGAAAAATATAATACATTTTATCCTTATCCACGAGAAGCGAGCGAATGTACTCGCCAAGCTCTATGGGGTTTCTGTATCGGATATTTTCGTCATCATCAAGCGCAAGCTCGATGATATGCTCATCGTCAACACCGATAGAATTCAGGTATTGATGATAAATTTCAAACAGCAAATAAGACTTGCCGCATCTCCTGATGCCGGTGATGACCTTGATCATCCCATTCTCTTTCTTGGATATCAGTTGATCCAAATATTGCTTTCTTTCAATCATGGTAAGCCTCCTCATACGTCGAAAATTCGTATTTACACCTTTTCAACGAATAGTATAGCATTTTTTCGTTCGTTTGTCAATATATTATGCGGCAAAAATTCGTATTTACACCTTTTTATCAGATGTT
>USHI01000006.1 GCA_900554405.1 uncultured Eubacteriales bacterium
GACATACCGTGTCTATAGGCGCTATGTACGGCGTGCTTATCGGCGCAACAATCGTTGCTATCACAAGAGCCATCTTCATGGGTAACTCCGGCGGCGCGTTCGACAACGCGAAGAAATACATTGAAAGCGGCGCTATCGAAGGCCACGGCAAGGGCTCCGCTGCTCACAAGGCAGCAGTCACCGGAGATACCGTCGGCGACACCCGCAAGGACGTTGTCGGCGTTGCACTCGATATATTCATCAAGATGATGTCGACCGTTTCCAACACCTTTATCAGCGTATTCAAGTCCGTCACCCCGTTTATAAAGACAATCATCAAATAATAAATGCTCATAGACACACATACCCATGCATTTCCCGATGCGATCGCCCAAAAGGCGATCGCATCTTTACAAAAGACGGCCGGTATCGCCGCCGCATTCGACGGCACCGTCTCCGGTCTCCGGGCGCTCCTTGCGCGTGACGGGGTCGGCCGTGCCTTTCTTCTGAACACGGCGACAAACGCACGCCAGGTCGACAACGTAAACGCATTTGCGCTTTCGCTGCTCGGCGACAAGGTCATTGTTCCCTTTTGCAGCTTCCACCCGCTTGCGGATTCACCGTATGAAAAGCTGAAACGGTTAAAGGATGCCGGCATAAAGGGCATAAAGCTCCACCCGGATTATATCGGCATCGCGCTGGACGACAGTTCAATGGCACCCCTGCTTTCGGCGATAACCGAGCTCGGAATGCCGCTTGTCATCCACGCCGGGTTCGATCCTTATTCCCCCGGTGTAATACACGCAAGCCCGGATATGATTCTCCGTGTGCTTGCACGTTACCCCGGCATAACGCTTATCGCCGCCCATCTCGGCGGAATACGCGTTTGGGACGAGGTTTACGAAAAGCTCTGCGGCAGGGAGCTTTATTTCGACACCGCATTCTGCTGCGAACGCACCGGGCTCACACGCGGGCAGGCAAAGCGCATTTTTGATGCGCACCCGCGCGAAAGGATCCTGTTCGGCTCCGATGCCCCGTGGGCGACGCCCTCCGAGGTGCTCGGCTTTGTAAAAAGCGTGGTGACCGACGGCGAAACGCTCGAAATGATCACGCACGGCAACGCCGAAAGGCTGTTCGGGTTGTAAAACAGCGGCTCCCCGGCTTATGAAAACCGGGGGGGCTTTTCATTTTGCGCAAAATATTTTCAACTAACGCGAATTTTATTTGTAAAATCAACAATACCGCTCCCCGCGATTTGTGATAATATACAAATAGTGAAAACCCGCTTGATTATTTCCCGTTAGGGTGTTATAATAACGAAAGCAACACAATGGAAGATTTTGTCCGGAGGTCACTATGAAAAAATTCCTTTCCCTTGCGCTCTGTTTAATGTTCTGCTTCCTCGCGCTGGCAGGCTGCAGCTCGCTCAAAGACGATGAAAAGGGCGCAAGCATCCGTATGTACTTTGCCGAATATCCGCAAACGCTCGATCCCGCTCTCGTACAGCTCAACAGCGATACCGAGCAGATCCTTTCCATGATATTCGAGCCGCTCACCACGCTTGACGAAAACGGGAAGGTAAAGCCCGCGCTTGCGACCGAATGGTACTACAAATACGACGAAATATATCAGCAGCACAAGATGTATTTCCAGCTTAAAACCACCTCGTGGAGCGACAAACGTGTCGTCCGCGCAGACGATGTCATATACGCATGGAGACGTATACTCCTCCCCGAAACCGACAGCCCTTATGCCGCACTGCTCTACCCGATCAAGGGTGCGCGCGACGTCAAATCCGGCATAGGCACCATTGACGATCTTGGGCTCGCCGCGGCAAGCGATACGCTTCTTGAAGTGACCTTCGAAAACTATTACGATATCGATCTTTTTGCCGAAATCGTTTCCAACATTCACCTTGCGCCCTGCCGCGAGGATATCGTTACCCGCTGCGAAAAGGACGGCACCGACTGGGCTGCCTCCGCGACGGATATCGTCTGCAACGGTAAATTCAAGGTTCAGACAATGGATATGCCCAGAACCCTGAGCGAAGCCGAAAAGGACTTCGACAACTTCTCCTGCCGCCTCATGCTCGAACGCAACAGCTTTTATATGCGCAACGACGAGGATGATGCGCTCGACAAATATGTCCTTCCCTACCGTATAACCTGCTGCTTCGCCGAAGGTCAGGTCGCATACTACCCCGATGAAAAGGGCTCCACCCAGGAAGCCTTTCAGGCAAAGCGCTTCCTTGCGGGCGAACAGTACCTTCTTGCCGGATTCAATGCCGAAACATACAAGTATTTCGCCGACAGCAGGAAATACGATCTCGAAACCATGCGCACGCTCAACGGCTACGCCTTCTACTTCAATAACGGTAACGAGATACTTTCGGATGCAAACGCAAGAAAGGCTCTTTCCGCCGCGCTCGACCGCAAGGGTATCACCGATTACATCGGCGTAGGCAACACCCCCGCCACGGGATGGGTGCCCACCGGAGTGTTCAATACCGACCGCAAGAGCGATTTCCGCAAGGCCGGCGGCGATAAATACAGCACCGGTTCGGATATGGACAACGCACGCTCGCTTTTGGATTCCGCCGCAAAGAAATCCGGCACGCTCACCGTGACATATCTTATCCCCCAGAACGTGGAAACGCTTTCAAAGTATCAGAGATCCCTTACCTACGACAACGTTTATGAAAACATCGCCAAAAAGGCGGGCGAATATTGGGAATCGCTCGGGTTCACCATTAAATACCGCGGGCTCAACCCGGCGGATTTCCTCAAAGCCCTTTACACCCGTGATTACGACATAATCGGCGTGAACATCATAAGCGGCTCCGCGGATGCGCTCACCTACCTTGCCCCGTTTGCAAAGGAATTCAGCGGTGCTTCCGTCAGCATAGACTACACCGCTTCCGACTTTCCCGAAACCTTCAACACGCATTACACGAACTTCGACAACGCCGAATACGGTGAGATCATCAAGACCGCCGTTTACGAAAGCGACCGTGCAAAGCGTGCCGAAGCGCTCCACAAGGCGGAGGATATGCTCACCGACCTCTGCCCCGCGACAATGGTATTCTGGTACAACAGAAGCTATGTCGCAAGCAGCGAAATCGGCGGCTATGACGACGATGCAAGCTGGTTCGGCTATATCGATTACACCGATCTCAAGCTTTCCGGCTGGCGCGATGTCAACAGCAAGGAGCAATCCATAGAAGAGGAACGCGCCAACGCGAAATAAACCGCGCGGCTCACTCCGCCGCTCCCAGCAGCAGCAGAGTAAGCATCAGCATTACTCCGGCATTGCCGTCAAGCGCGAAGTACACCGCGGCGGCAAGCGCAAAAAGCAAAACAAACACAACCGACGACACCGCAGAGCAGATACGCTCTGCGGTGTCCTTTTCTTTGTGCATAAGCAGGTAATTAAGCAGCGCCTTGCCGCCATCCAGCCTTTTTGCCGGCATCAGGTTGAACAGGCACAGCACCGCGCCGACGGCAAACGCATAAAGCGCCGATACAGAGCCGAAGGCGGCAAAAAAAGCCAGCGCGGCGGCGCACCCCAAAGCCGAAGCCGCGGGGCCGGCAAGCGCAACGGCAAGCTCCTTTTTATACGGCATTCCCTCCGGGCAGACGATCAGCGCGCCCATCGGCAGGATATCCATGCGGCGGTAACGGCATTTGCAGATGCAGAGCGCGGCAAGATGCCCGAATTCGTGCAGCAGGCAGGAAAGAAACAGAATGCAGAACGGGAGCAAGCCCTCGCAATATATCAGCAGAAGCGCACCGGGCAGTGCAAACGCAGATACCCGCAGCCGCAGCCGCGGAAAAAGAATGTACATCTATACAAGCTCCGATATAAGCGAATAGAGGCTGTTTGCCGTTTCCCGTGCGCCGCCCTGCGCAAATACGGGCGTATCGCCCGAGCGGAAGAGAAGGCAGGCGGATGCAGCGGCAAGCAGCAGCGAAACCGCAAGCGCCGCAAGCGATTTCGGGCTTTTGAAAAATACAGGCAGGCGTTTCAGAAAAAATTCCTCCCAAGCTTTTGTTTACGACAAATTATTGCCCCGCGGCAGGTATATACTTGTTCCGGGGTGTTAAGTATGTATGACGGCGGCACGGTGATTTATGCCGATATACTCTTCCTGGTGAATTTCTGCATGGACACGGTGTGCCTGCTGCTTGCCGGGCGGCTGTGCGGCCAAAGGCTGCGCTTTTACCGCATTTTCATCGCCGCGGCACTCGGAGGGGCATACGGATTCCTGCCGTACATTGCGGAAATGTCCCCCGCGCTCTCGGTCGCCGCGGGGGTGGCGGCGGAAGCGGTGATCTGCTTTGCCGCTTTCGGGTTCGGCGATATCAGACGCTTTGCGCTTACCGCCGCCGCGTTTATCGGCTCCTGCGCGCTCACCGGAGGGCTGATAACCGCGCTTTACGGTATTGCCGCAAACGGCGGCGGAAAGGGTATGTTTTCATCGGTGCAGCCGCTTTCCTTCGCACTGATCTGCATTGCCTCCGCCTTCGCCGCAGCGGTGTACTTATTTGCCTGCCGTGTAAAGCTGAAAACCCGCTGCGCGGAGGTGCGGTTCACCGCGGCGGGGAAAACCATGCGCGTCAACCTGCTTGCGGACAGCGGGAATCTGCTCACGGAGCCGTTTTCGGCACTGCCGGTGGTGATCGTGTCGGCATCGGCGCTTCCGCGGCCGTTCGACGACCCGCTGTGCGAAGGCTTTTCGCTCCCCGTAAGGATAATACCCTTTTCCACCGGCGCTGGCGGCGACTGCCTGATCGGTTTTTTGCCGGAAAGCGCGGAAATAGTGAGGATAGGAAAAAAGCCGCGGAGAATAAACGCCTATATCGGGGTCGACCGCGGGGAGACGAATTATTCCGGCTATGACGGGCTTCTGCCCGCAAGCCTGCTGTAAAGGAGCAAAAATGAAGCTGACAGGAAGACCGAAGGCTTTCCCCCGCGGGAGAAGCCTTGTTATGGAATGGATAAAAGAGGTGCTCGGGATAGAGCTCGAGCTTTACTATGTCAACGGCCCGCAGACACTGCCCCCGCCGCTTTCCGCAGAGGAGGAAGCGGCGCTGATAAGCGTAATGGCAGAGGACAGAAAGGCAAAGCAGACGCTTATCGAACGCAACCTGAGGCTTGTCGTTTACATAGCGCGCAAATTCGAAAGTCCGTCACTCGGGATCGAGGATCTTGTTTCCATCGGGACAATAGGGCTGATAAAGGCAATAAACACCTTCAAAAGCGACAAAATGATAAAGCTGGCGACATATGCCTCGCGGTGTATCGAAAACGAGATATTGATGTTTATCCGCAAGCAGAACGGAACAAAGAACGAAATGTCGCTGGATGAGCCGCTGAATATAGATTACGACGGCAACGAGCTGCTGCTTTGCGATATACTCGGCACCGAAAGTGATTATGTTTACAAGAGCATCGAGGAAAACGAGGACAAGCGCATGATCCTGCGTGCGATAAGCGGTCTTTGCCTTCGCGACAGGCAGATAATCGAGCTTCGCTACGGGATAGGCCGCGGCGGGCAGGAGATGACACAGAAGGAAGTGGCGGATATGCTCGGCATTTCGCAAAGCTATATTTCGCGGCTCGAAAAGAAGATAATCGCCCGCATGAAGGAATATCTGATAAAGCAAAACTATTGACTTTGCAGCGGCAAGGGTTTATAATCAAAGCAATAAAGCAATAGGAAAGGAGGTATTGTTATAGGGTTTTTCAGAAAGGAACCGGCAAAGGAAGAATCACCGCGGGCACACCTGCCGAAGGCTGTCGCATTTGTTGATTACGAGCATTGGTATATATCGCTCAAAAACAATTACGGGCTTCAGCCGAACATAGGCGCGTGGTTTGACGATCTGAACTCGCAGTTCAATCTTGTCGAAGTCAACTTTTTTGCCGATTTCTCACACAAAAGCCTTGCTGACGAGATAGGAAGGATACGCCTTTATTCCAACAAGATAATCGATACAAGAAGCCCCAACGGCGTGCAAAAGGATTTCACCGATTTCATCATACTCGATAACATTTATCAAAAGGCTTTATCGTCCGATGATATCGACGTTTTCATCCTGTTTTCCGGCGACGGGCATTTCAGCTCCGTCACCGCGTTTTTGAAGAATTTTTATCGCAAAGAGGTCGTTATATACGGAGTCAACGGTTCGTTTTCCAAGCAGCTCCGCGAAACGGCGAGCCGCTTTTACATACTCCCCACCGAAAGCGATATAAACGAAAGCTTTTACAAATACATTTTCGATTATCTTAAAAAGAGTCCGAACCCGAGCTACAACGAAGCAATAGCCGAAGTACAGAAGAAGTGCCGCGGCGGTGCCACAAAGCAAGCGATCGTCAATGCGATGAAAACGCTCACTGAAAACGACATCATTTCGGAACGCACTGTCGGCTTCGGGCGGCCGGGCCAAAAAGGAAAGAAAGAAAAGCTTTTATTTGTCGATTGGGAAAAGGCAGAAGCGCTGATGAAGGAAAAAAACGGCTGAAATCGCACCGTTTTTCCGAAAAAATCCGTTAAAGGCTATTGTAAAACGCGCAATGGTGTGATATAATAGTCCCATAAAGAACAGTAAGGTATCAAAGAGAGGGTCAAACGCCCTCTCTTGATTTCATGATAGGGGGATATTCATGGCGGAAAAGAGAACCGGCGTCGCCGCGCGTGTGCGCGAGGCTGTCGAAGAGCTTATCACGAACGCGGGCTACAAGCTCTGGAATGTGGATTATTTCAAAGAAGGCCCGGAAATGATACTCGAAATTTCCATAGATAAAGAAGGCGGCGTTTCCATAAACGACTGCTCTGTCGTCACACGGATTATCGAACCGGTTATCGACGAGCTCGATCCGATCGAGGAAAGCTATTGCCTGCAGGTGTCCTCCGCCGGGACGGTGCGCCCGCTCACGCGTGAGGAACACATCCGGTTCGCCGCCGAATCCGGAATACAGGTCAGTATCGGGCTTTTTACCGCTATCGACGGCAGCAAGGAGCTCACCGGCGTTATCGAGGATTTTTCCGGCGACGAAATACTTTTGAACTGCGGCGGCAGGCGCCACAGCATACCGAAAAAACAGATCACAAAAATAAATGCAGAATTCGGATCCGCCGAAGGGGCAGCCCCGGAAGCGGAGCGGGACAAGGAGTGAAAAAATGAACAAGGAACTGTTTGAGGCGCTCGACGCGCTCGAAAAGGACAAGGGCATTTCGAAGGATTACATGATCGAACGGATCGAAGCGGCTTTGCTTTCGGCTTACCGCAAGGAAAGCGCCGGCTGCGAAAACGCGCGTGTCAAGCTCGACCCGGTCAAGCAGGACGTAAAGATCTATAAGCAGCTCAATGTCGTGGACGAGGTCATAGACGACCGCACGGAGATCAGTCTTGCCGATGCAATGATGAAATCCAAAAGATACAAGATCGGTGATATTTACGAGATCGAGCTCAAACCCAAGAATTTCGGGCGTATCGCGGCGCAGGCGGCAAAGCAGGTCATCATTCAGGGTATCCGCGAAGCCGAACGCGGAAACATGATCCGCGAATACGAGGAAAAGAAGGAAGAAATCGTTTCCGCCGTTGTTGTCCGTGTCGACCCGACAACCGGCAACGCAACGCTTGAAATAGGCAAAAACGAAATGGTGCTCTTCCGCAACGAGCAGATACCCGGCGAAACGCTTTCCGTGGGCGACAGGATCAAGGTCTTTATCACCGAGATCAAAAAGGAAACCCGCGGCCCGAGCATCGTGCTTTCCCGCGCTCATCCCGGGCTTGTCGGCCGTTTGTTCGAGCTTGAAGTCCCCGAGATCCGCGACGGCATAGTGGAAATAAAGCGTATCGCGCGTGAGGCGGGCAGCCGCACAAAGATCGCGGTGCTTTCCAATGACGAACACGTCGATGCGGTCGGCTCCTGCATCGGTCCCAAGGGAATACGCAAAAACAACGTTACCGCAGAGCTTTGCGGCGAAAAGATAGATATTATCCAGTACAGCGAAAACGTCGAAGAATTCATCAGCGCGGCGCTTGCGCCCGCGACGGTGGAATCGGTCGCAAAGCTTCCCGAATCCGACAGGGCTTACCGGGTCATTGTTGCCGACGATCAGCTTTCGCTCGCTATCGGCAAGGAGGGCCAGAACGCACGCCTTGCCGCCAAGCTTACCGGCTGCAAGATAGACATAAAGAGCAGCAGGAGCACTTCCGAGCAGGAATAGCAAAGAGGGGGTGAGCTTCATTGACCGAAAGGAAGGAACCGTTGCGCAAGTGCATCGGCTGCAACGAAATGCACCCGAAGCGCGAGCTTATACGGATAGTCCGCGATAAGGACGGAGCAATGAATGTCGATATGACAGGTAAGCTCGCCGGCAGGGGCGCATATATCTGCAAAAGCAGAGCCTGCCTTGAAGCCGCCGCGAAATCAAAGCGGCTCGAAAAGGCTTTTCGCTGCGCTGTCCCGCAGGATATTTATGCCGGACTGAAAGAGCAAATACCGGAGGATCGGTAAAAAAGGGGGCGAACACCTTGAAGAAGAATACATCGGGGGTCATCGGGCTTGCAAAACGCGCCGGGGCGGTCACCGTCGGCGCGGAAAGCACGCTGGAAGCGATCCGCAGCGGCAAGGCAAAGCTTGTGCTTGTCGCGCAGGATGCATCCGATAACACAAAAAAGTCGATCGGAGATAAATGCGCATTTTATTCGGTCTGCTCCGAGGAAATCGATGCGACGGTTACGGAGCTGGGAAGCGCCGTGGGCAAACGCCCGGTGGCGACGGTGGCGTTCACCGATACCAACTTCGTGAAGGCATACCGCAAAAGCCTTCAAAACAGCCATGCCGATTAGACGGAAAGAGGGGTTACAATATGGCAACAACGAGTGAAAAAATCAGAATAAATACCCTTGCCAAGGATTTCGATATGAAAAGCAAGGATCTCCTGAACATACTCGAAAACGCAGGGTATACCGGGAAAACGCACATGGCGGTGCTCGAGGAGGACGAGCTCAATCTGCTCTTCGAAACCATCACACAGAACAACCAGGTGGATCTTACCGCTTATCTGAAAACCTATGAGGACAAAAAGAACGCCCGCAAGGAGGAGGAGCGCAAGAAGCTGGAAGCCGCTCGCGCAGCCGCCGAGGAGGAAAAGCGCAAAAAGAGAGAAGCCGCGGGCATAAAAGCGCAGCCACAGAAGAAGCGCTCGCGCGATGAAGTCAGGGTCGTGGATACACGCGGCAACGCCGGTGTCGATCTTTCCAAGTATGACGAAAAGATACTGAAATACGACACCGCGCCCGAAACCCAGACAAGCATGCAGAAGATCAAAAAGAAAAACAAATTCGCGGATAACCAGCAAAAGGGCAAAAAGCAGTTTGACAAAAAGGGCATGAAGCAGCCGCAGAAGCCCGCACAGAAGCCCAAGCCCGTTCAGCTCAAAATAACCGTTCCCGAAACCATCACGGTAACGGAGCTTGCCTCCCGCATGAAAACGGCGGCGGCGGAAGTTATCAAAAAGCTCATGGCGATGGGCACGATGGTATCCGTAAACGAATCCATAGATTACGACACCGCATACCTTATCGCCGATGAATTCGGCATAAAGGTGGAACGCGAAGTCGTTGTCACGCTCGAGGATAAGCTTTTCGACGAAACCGCCGACAGCGAGGAAAACCTCGTTCCGCGCGCACCGGTCATTGTCGTTATGGGCCATGTCGACCACGGCAAGACCTCCTTGCTCGATGCAATCCGCAACACCAACGTTACGGCGGGCGAAGCCGGCGGTATTACACAGCATATCGGCGCATACAGAGTTTCTGTCGGTGGGAGGGATGTCACATTCCTTGATACTCCCGGCCACGCGGCGTTCACCGCAATGCGTGCAAGAGGCGCGAACCTCACGGATATCGCGGTGCTTGTTGTCGCCGCGGACGACGGTATCATGCCGCAGACGGTCGAAGCGATCAACCACGCAAAAGCGGCGGGCGTTTCGATAATCGTCGCAATAAACAAGATCGACCGCCCGGGCGCAGATCCGGAACGTGTCAAGACCGAGCTTACCAAATATGACCTTGTACCCGAGGAATGGGGCGGCGACACCATATGCGTTCCCGTTTCTGCGCTCAAACGCACCGGCATCAGCGAATTGCTGGATATGATCGTGCTTTCCGCCGATATGCTGGAGCTCAAAGCAAACCCGAACCGTCCGGCAAAGGGTGTTGTTATAGAAGCAAGGCTGGATAAAGGCAGGGGCGCCGTTGCGACGCTGCTTGTCCAGAACGGTACACTCAAAAACGGCGATATAATCATAGCAGGCTCCGCAGTGGGCAGAGTCCGCGTTATGACGGACGACAAGGGCAGAAAGATCAATTCCGCAGGCCCCTCAGTTCCGGTGGAAATAATGGGTCTTGCCGAGGTTCCCGAAGCGGGCGATATGTTCAACGCGGTAAGCGACGAACGCATGGCGCGCGAGCTTGCGGAACAGCGCAGGGCCAAGAAGAAGGAAGAAGAGCTCGGCACGGGCAAGGTCAACCTCGACGATCTGTTTGCGCAGATCGAAAGCGGCGCGAAGAGCCTGAATATTATCGTAAAAGCGGATGTTCAGGGTTCTGCCGAGGCGGTCAAATCCAGCCTCGAAAAGCTTTCGGGTGATGAAGTCAAGGTCAATGTGCTCCACGCAGCGGCAGGCGGAATAACCGAAAGCGATATCATGCTTGCCAACGCCTCCAATGCGATAATCGTCGGCTTTAATGTCCGCCCGGACAAGAACGCCAGTGATATCGCCGCGCGCGACAAGGTGGATATCCGCACCTACCGCGTAATTTACGATTGCATAGACGAAATACAGGCGGCTCTCAAGGGTATGCTTGCCCCGCAATACCGGGAAAACGTTATCGGACACGCAGAGGTCCGCAACGCCATACATGTACCCTCTGTCGGCACCATTGCCGGTTCGTATGTTACGGACGGCAAGGTCGCCCGCAACGCGCTTGTCCGCGTGGTACGCGACAGCATTGTCATAGCGGAGGACAAAATATCCTCGCTCAAACGCTTCAAGGACGATGCAAAGGAAGTCCTGCAATCCTTCGAATGCGGCATAGGGCTGGAAAAGTTCAACGATATCAAGGTCGGCGATGTGCTTGAATGCTACACGATGGAGGAGATCGAGCGCTGATGAGTAATCACAGACAGGATCGGCTCAACACCGCGGTATGCGCGGAGCTTGCCGCGATAATGCGCGATGTCAAGGATCCGCGCGTTTCCGGCGCCTTTATCAGCATTGCGGGCGCTAATGTCGCCCCGGATCTGAGCGAAGCGAAGATATATTACAGCGTTCTCGGCGACGACACCGATGTCGATAAAGGCATTGCCTCCGCCGCGGGCTTTATCCGCAGCGAGCTTGCAAAGCGGCTCGACCTCCGCATCACTCCCAAGCTGCACTTCGTGCGCGACAACAACACCGAACGCGCGATGAATATCTCGCGCATATTGAAGGATATCGAGGACGGCAACCGATGAACCTTTTGAATATTACCGAAACTGCCGCGTTCCTTTCCGGCTGCGGCAGCTGCCTGGTATACACCCACGCCACGCCCGACGGCGATACCGTCGGCAGCGGCACGGCGCTCGTGCTGGCGCTTCGCGCCGCGGGCATTAACGCTTTCGCGGTGAACGCGGACGGAATCCCGGCAAAGCTGGATTTTCTGCCCACAAACGGCGTTTTTATCGAAGAGCCGGAGGATATAAGCGCATATACGCTGATAAGCGTGGATATAGCGAGCGAAAGAATGCTCGGTTCCACCCGCACAAGGCGGTTCGACCTTTCCATCGACCACCACAAGGTGAACACGGTGGATTGCGACAGGATTTTGCTCATGGCGGATAAGATCGCCGCAGGAGAGATAATTTATCACCTTATAAAGGCGCTCGGGGTCGAAATGACAAAGGACATAGCCGCCTGCTTATATACGGCGATATGCTCCGACAGCGGCGGGTTCAAATATGATCTTGTCACAGCGGAAACCTACCGCATTGCCGCAGAAACGGTGGAAACGGGGATCGATTTTCCGGAAATCAACCGCCGCCTGTTTGAATGCAAGACAAGAACTCAGATCGCACTGGAACGGCTGGCATACGAAAATCTCACCTTCCTGTGCGGCGGCAAATATGCCGTTTGCGCCATTCCGCCCGAAAAGGCACAGGAGCTTTCCCCTGCCGATACCGATTACGACACTCTTAACAATATCCCGCGCGAAATAGAAGGCGTGCTTGCAAGCGCCGTAGTCCGCAAAAAGAACGGCGTGTTCAAGGTTTCGCTGCGCTCCAATGCCGCTATCGACGTTTCCGCCATTGCCGCGGCAAACGGGGGCGGAGGGCATTTCCACGCCGCCGGGTTTTCGCTCACGGGCAGCTTCGGCAACGCCGTGGAGGCGGTCAAGCGCATATTCACGGAGCTTGAAGCATGAAGCCGGGAATACTTGTTGTTTTCAAGCCGGAGGGGATCACATCTCACTGTGTCATTTCCAAGCTGCGCTACCTTTTGCAGGAACGCCAGATCGGTCATTGCGGCACGCTTGACCCGATGGCAAGCGGGGTACTTCCGGTAATGATCGGAAGCGCGGTGAAGGCAAGCGATTACCTTGTCGAGCACGACAAATGCTATACCGCGGGCATAACGCTCGGAATCACTACCGACACGCAGGATACGACAGGTAAAGTTATTTTCCGATACGAGGGCAGGCTGCCCGAGTTCGAGGAATTTCGCAGCGCCGCCGAAGCGTTTCAAGGCGAAATAATGCAGACCCCGCCGATGTATTCGGCATTGAAGGTCGGCGGAGTGAAGCTTTTGGATTACGCGCGGGAGGGCATAACCGTTGAACGGAATTCGAGGGCGGTGACGATCCATTCGATACACGCGTTCGAACGGGACGGGGGCTATTACCTTGACGTTCACTGCTCCCGCGGGACATACATCCGCACGCTTTGCGAGGATATCGGTCGCGCGCTCGGCTGCGGCGGCTGTATGAGCTCGCTTGTACGCACACGCGTGGGGCGGTTCCGCAGCGAGGATTCGGTGTTTTTCGACGATCTCAACGGCATGACAGTGCCGGGGATCGAACAGAAGATGATCCCGGTGGAGGATCTGTTCATGCAGCTCCCCGCAGGGAGGCTGGAACCCTTTTACGAGCACCTTTATCGCAACGGCGAAAAGATAAAAACCAAAAAGCTGCGCGGGATCGACGGCGAACCCGGCACCGAATACCGGATATATAACGAAAACGGGTTTTATTCGGTGGGCATTATCACCGAAAAGGACGGAATAACCTATTTCGGCAAGAAAAAGCTGTTCTGAACGCCGGATACAACAAAAAAAGACATACGGATCGTGGTACTATGTTGCCGTGATCCGTATTTTTTTGTATTTTGGAGGAGCAGCATGGATATTTCGGGAATACTTACGCGCAAAAAGGACAAAACCCTTCTTCTGCCGATAACCGATATCGCACCGAACCCATTGCAGCCGCGAAAGGCTTTCGACGAATCCGAGCTGCGTTCGCTTGCCGAAAGTCTGCGGTGCTACGGGATATTGCAGCCGATAGTGGTGAAGCGCGCGCCGCCGCTTCCCTTCCCCCGCGCCGCGCCGCAGGCGCCATATGAAATAATCGCCGGCGAACGCCGCTGGCGGGCAGCCGCGCTGGCGGGCATAAAAAAAATACCATGCACACTGCTCGATGCCGACCGTACCGAATCGGCAATGATGGCGCTGACGGAAAACCTGCAAAGGAGCGACCTTTCCTTTTTCGAGGAAGCGGTCGCGATGCAGAATCTGCTGCTGATGACCAGCATGACGCAAAGTGAGCTTGCGCGGATGCTTTCCGTTTCGCAGCCGACACTTTCCAACAAGCTGCGGCTTTTGAAGCTTTCGGAGCGCGAACGTACGCTTATTACCGAGAATCACCTGTCGGAGCGGCACGCACGGGCGCTTCTGCGCCTGGAGACCGAGCGCGAACGTATGGATCTTCTTATCCGCGTGATTGATGAAGGGCTTTCCGCCACCGAAACCGAACGTATTGCGGAGGAACGGCAAAAAAAGAAATGCACCCTGCCCGCAGCGCCGCAAAAGCCCGCCGCTGCAAAGCCGATACGCAAGGTCGTCATACGCGATATGCGGTTCTTCTTCAACACGATCGACAAAGCGGTCAGATTGCTTTCGGATTCCGGATTTTCCGCCGACTGGCGCAAAACCGAAAAGGGTGATGAATATGAAGTCACAATAAAGGTACGCAAATAAACAAGACGGCAGAGGTTGAAACCGCTGCCGCCTTTTCGTTTGTATGCCGGTTATTTCTTTTTTCTGATAATAATGACAACCACAATGATAATAACCACCGCCACGCCGGAAGAAATCACCCACACCCAGGGGAAGCTGTCGCCGATCGGCGCTTCGGTTGTCTTTATGCCGGAAATATCGTCGATCCGAACAACGGAGTTGTTCTTCCCCGCTTCGGACACCGAGGAAGCATCCGCAGAGCCTTCACTCGCGGCGGAGGATGTATCCGCGGCAGAGGATTCCTCTGCATTGCCGGCTGCTTGGATTGCGGAATCCTTGTCGGCATAAACGGTAAGCTTGCCGCCGCTGACAACGCCCGTATGAAGGTCGACACCCTCAAGCACAAGGTAATTGCCGTCCTTTACAGCCGCTGCGTTCACTCTGTCCTCCCAGTTCGGATAATCGGCAGCCTTGTCGGGGTTGCTCGTCGAGGAGTGGAAGAAGAACGCCACCTGACCTTCGGAAAGCTTTGCATTGTGCGGATTACCGGCGAGCGAAACGGCATCGCCCACAACGGCGTAAACATTGCCCTGCGCCTTCTGCGCAATGAAATACACAGCCCATTGCGATGTCACCGTGCCGAGCGCTTCGCTTGTGGTTATAGCCGATGAATCCTCGCCGGTTATGCTTTTATTGACCTTGTCGATACGGAAGGTATATCCCACCGCCGTATCCGCTTTTGCATTGCCGTCCGAACCGATGGTGTATTCGGCACTGGCGCCGAGTATAAATGAGAAACAAAGCAGAATTGAAAATACAAAAACAAATATTTTCTTCATGTCGATTTCCCCTATTTCTGTATTTGTTACTTAATTATATCATATATTTTCAGTGTTGTCAATATGTAAATTTTTACGAAATCACGCCATTCTCGCAAGCATTTCGCGAGTGACCTCCGTGACCATCGGCTTTCCGGCAAGGAATGCTTCAAGCTCCTCGCAGACGTGCTGCCCGATCTTTTTCAGACCGTTATTGGCAAGCCCTGCAAGGTGCGGGGTCATTATACAGTTCGTAAGCGTGCGGAGCGGGTTATCCGCTGCCGGCGGTTCGGGATCGTAAACGTCCAGGCAGGCGTATTTGAGGTTGCCCGCCTTCATATGCTCGTAAAGGGCTGCCTCATCGATGATCGTTCCGCGCGCGGTATTGATAAGCACCGCATCCTTCTTCATCAGCGGGAGCGTTTCGGAATTGAACATATGGTAGGTTTCGGGGATCTGCGGCGCATGGATAGAGATGATATCGCTTATTTCGAGCAGCTCCTCAAAGCTCACGCTGCGCACGCCCAAAGCGTTTGCCTTTTCCTCTGTCATAAACGGATCGTAAACGACGATATCAACATCAAAGGCGTGCATGAGCTGGATATAATGCCTTCCCGCCCAGCCTGCGCCGACAACGCCGATGGTCAGATCGTAAAGCTCGCGGATGTTCTCCTTGCCCTCTGCCCAAAGTCCGTTATGGAGATTTGCGTTGAGGTTGTAGAAGTTTTTGGAGGCGGATATCGTAAACCCGAGCGCCGTTTCGGAAACACCCTCCGAAAGCACATTGGCGCTTGCCGTCACGCGCACGTTTTTCTCCCAAAGCGCATCCGAAACGACCGGCTTCACGCTGCCGGCAGCGTGGATAAGTATTTTCAGGTTCGGGCAGAGCGCAAGATATTTTTCGTCGATCGGCCGGTTCCCCCACGATGTGACGATTACCTCCGCATCCTTTACGAGCGGAGCGACGGAATCGAAATCGGTGCCGCCGTCGTTTACAACGACCTCGCCCGAATTTGCAAGCCTTTTCAGGCACTTTTCATTGAACACCATTTTGCGTGTTCCCGGATCCATAATAAGAGCGATCTTCATAACAACAGCCTTTCTTTGCCTGTATTTTTTTATATGAACATTTCGGTATAACCGTTTTTGCAAAACAGAACGCCGGAATCGGAATAGAAGCTGTCCGGTGTTTCGATACATCCGCCGGGGGTCGGGTCGAAGGCAAGCCCCTCCGGGAGCAGCGCGCCCATTTCCGCCCAGTTTTTGTAGTTCTGATCCCCGTTTATCTCGATAACGCCGCAATTCATACCGTAAAGCGGCGCTATCCGCGCGGCAAACTGCTTGTTCCATTCGGCAAGCAGGGGGACAACGGTCAGATCCGCGCAAAGCGCTTCGCCGCCCGCCTCATCCACGGCGGCAGCCATTTCAAAGGAAACGGACATTGTTTTTGCAATGGGTTTAAGTGCAACGGCACGGTACCCGAGCGCTATGCGCTCCTTTACATCGGCAAGCGAATGCGCCGATTCATCCGCATTTATAACAACCGGCAGCGCCGAAACGTCGAACCTGTTTTCCGCAGCGAACGGCTCCTCGATAAGCTCTATCCTGCCCAGCGCGCCGATCTTATCGGCATGGTCGATAAGCGCTTCAAGACGTTCGGGGCTGTCGTATCTGCCGTTGGCATCGAGGTAATAGCGAACACCGCCATCCTTTGTCAGCGGCGTGGTATACCGCTTTGCTATGGAATGTATCTCCGAAAGCCGTGCTTTGTCCCATTCCAGCATGGTTTTCATATCCTCCGCACGGGGCATCCCCTTCCCTGCGGAATGCCCGATCTTTATCTTCATCAACGCCGTGCCGGAATCGAGCAGCGAACGGACGGAATCGCCGCTCACGGCGTAGCTTACAAGCGGTATCCGCGCAAGCCTTTCGCTGCGGTGCGAAAGCGCTTTTTTTGCATATTCGGGTATAATACCGTCGAAATCCTTTATTCCGTTTTCCTGCGCATAAACCGACCACAGCGCATAATCAACGCCCACAAGTGCATTGAGCACGAAAGTATCCGCGGGGGCAAAGCCGCATATCCGATCCGCCTGCGACTTTACCTGCGGGAAATATTCGTGCAGGAAAAGATCCGGGCGGGAAAAGCTTTCGCCTTTTATAAGCCCGAGCGCATATTCGGTTATCCGCTTCATTATTTCGGCGGAATTGTCGGGGCCGAATGCGGAAAACACCCTCTCGTCCGACCATAACGTGCTTATCGTGCAAGGAGCCGCGGCGCAAAAACCGTTTTCGGTGGAGACAAACGCCGACGTCTGCCACAGATCGGTCAGATAGCTTCCCTTGAAACCGAACGGCGCGGCAAGCGGCTCCTTATAAAACCGTATGCCTGTATCCCTGATCTTTATATTCTTCATTTCTGCCCCTTTTCATAAAGCACTTGCGCGGCAGCGGCAGGCACGGCTGCGCATACATCCCTGCCGTAAAGAAACAGCTCGCGCGCGTAGGTGGAGCTCATGTAAGCAAGCTCCGGCTTTGCCGGCAAAACGACGGTATCGACCTTCCCGAGAGCGGCATTCGCCCGGGCGATGCTCCATTCGTAATCGAAATCTGTCCCGCTGCGCGCGCCGCGCACTATGACCGGATTTTCGTATTCGGCACAAAGATCGGCAAGCAGCCCTTTGCACACCCGCACGGTAACGTTTCCCATGCCGGCAACAGCCGCTTCGGCAGGCCGTGCGCGCAGCTCCGGCGTGAACATTTCCTTTTTGCCGGAATTTGCGGCAACGGCGACGACCACCCTTCCGAAAAGCTTTTCGGCGCGGGCGATTATGTCCATATGCCCGTATGTTATCGGGTCGAACGAACCGGAAACGATCGCCGTAGTCATACCGATTCCTCCCCGGCGGCTGCCTGCTCCGGCAGTCGCATTATCATCACGAAGGTCTTGCCGTAACGGTATACCCTGGCGGACCACGAATCATCCGGCACGGGAACGCCTGTCTGCGCCGATTCGGCGACGATTATCGCACCGGGCGCAAGCAGGTCGAGCGCCTTCAGCTTTTTCAGAACGCCCTCCAGAACGCCGTCGTTATACGGCGGATCGAGAAATACAAGATCGAACTTTTCCTTGCCGGAGGCGGTCTTTACAAAATCCTTCCAATCCGAGCAGACGACACGGCACTGCTCCATAAGCTTTGTCTTGACGGCGTTTGCGCGTATAATTTCGCACGCCGCGCACGAATTATCAACAACGGTCGCTCTTTCCGCCCCGCGTGAAAGCGCTTCCAGCGCCATTTGCCCGCTGCCGCCGAAAAGATCGAGCACGTTTCTCCCATGCAGCTCAAACTGTATCGCGGAAAAAACGCCCTCCTTGCATATCTCGGTCGTGGGCCTTGTATCGGTGCCCGGGAGCGTTTTTAATGTCGTCCCGCGCGCTTTACCTGTTATTATCCTCATTTTGTTCCTTTCCGAAATACTCCGTTATCGCGTCCGCTATCGGCTCGGTTATACCCTTCACCTTCATAAGCTCCTCCTTCGGTGCCTCGCGCAGGGCTTTTAATGTCCCGAAGCGGAGCATAAGATCATTAGCGCGCTTTTCGCCGACACCCTTTATCTGTGTCAGGCTGCTTTTGCGGACGGCGTTTCTCCGTTTGGCATCCATCACCGAAAGCGAATAACGGTGTACCTCCTCCTGTATTTTATACATGAACACAAACGCATCCTGGCGTGTGGTAAGCGATATTTCGCCCGTGCCGTCGGTGAGCGTTCTTGTTTTGTGGTGTTCGTCCTTTATCATGCCGAAAACCGGTATGGATATACCGCAGGTATTCAATACCCGCTGCGCCGTGTGCACCTGATTTTCGGCGCCGTCGATAAGTATAAGATCGGGGTATTCCCATCCGGGCTCGTCGGTCGAATGCGCAAACCTGCGGGTGAGCGCTTCCTCCATGGCGGCAAGATCATCGCCGTCCGAAAGCGTGCGGATATTGAAGCTCCTGTATTTTTTGCGGGCAAAAACGCCGTGATCGAGCACGATCATGCCGCAGCTCGTATATTCGCCGCCGGAATGCGAGATATCATAGGATTCTATGCGCTCCGGAACGACCTCCAGCCCCAGAAGCTTCGCAATAGAAACAAGAAAGTCCATTCGCTTGTCGTCGCTTGCGCGCTTGTGCAAAAGAAGGTTTTTCGCATTGTCCGCTGCGCGCACGGCAAGCGCGTGCATATCGCCGCGTTCGGGTATTATTGCCGCGACCTTGTACCCCGCCGTTTCGGAAAGCGCATCCGAAAGCAGCCCAAGCTCCGCCGTGTCCAGCGAAGCGGATATATATATCCTGTGCGGAACATAGCCGCGCAGCGTATAATACCTTTGCAAAAATGAAACGAGCGCCGCGCCGGAAATAATCTCATCCGCACCGAAGAAGAAGTTTTCCCTGTCCACTATCGCGCCGCCGCGCACGAAAAGGAGTGAAAGCGCACCGCCGAGCTCATCCGAATAAACGCCGATAAAATCGGTTTCGATATTCGGGCTGCACACGATCTGCTGCTTTTCGGATATTTTTTTTACCGCGCGGATGCAATCGCGCAGCTTGGCGGCAAGCTCGAAATTAAGCCCTTCGGAGGCGATATTCATGTTCTGCTCGAGCGCGGCGACAAGGTTTCTGCCATCGCCCTTCAGAAGCTGTGCGGCGCGGCTGCATATATCCGAATATTCCTCCGCCGAAACGCGCCCCTTCACACAGGGCGCACAGCAGCGCCCGATATGGTAGTTCAGGCAGGGCCTGCCCTTGCCGATATCCTTCGGGAAGCTCTTCCCGCAGGAGGGAAGTTGAAAAGCCTTTTTTACCGTTTCCAGAATATCCTTTGCCACTCGGTGGGAGGAATACGGTCCGAAATACTTGCCTGTTTCAGTCCGGCGGTAAACTATCGTGAATTCCGGGTACGCCGCGCCGGACATCCGGATATAAGGATAACCGCCGCCATCCTTTAATTTTATATTATACCGCGGCTGGAACTGCTTGATAAACTGGTTTTCCTGCAAAAGCGCTTCCAGCTCCGTCGCGGTGAAGTATACCTCGAAATCATCGACTGAATCGACCATTCGCCGGGTTTTCCCGTGGTGGTCGGCATAGGGCGCAAAATAGCTCGACACGCGGTTGCGCAGCGCCTTTGATTTGCCGACATAGATCACCTTGCCGCTTTTTGAGTGCATTATATACACGCCCGGCGTAAGCGGAAGCAGGCGTGCTTTTTCGTAAAGCTCCTCGCGCGTCATAACAAGCACCTACAAAAAATGCCCTGAACGGTTAATTCAAGGCGAAAAAAGATTATCCGGTATGATTATTCGTTAAAGCCACCCATGACAAGGTTGACAAGACCGTCCACGGCGGCTTCCTCATCCGGGCCGTCGGCAAGAACGGTTATGATATCGCCCTTGGATATACCGAGCGAAAGAACGCCCAAAAGGCTTTTTGCGTTTGCTCTGCGATCGCTGTTTTCGACCCAGATCGAGCTGCGGTAGGAATTTGCTTTCTGAATGAAATATGTTGCGGGCCTTGCGTGAAGACCGACAGTGTTTTGTATTTCAATGTTCTTTGTTGTCATATGGCTATACCCCCGTACATTGCTTATTATATCAAATAAACCGCTTTGAATCAATAGATTTTTATTGATAAGAACCACGAAAAGCCCGGCGTATCCGCGCGCTTTTTTGTTTGAAATAGCTATTTATGTGCCGGAATCCGGATATTTTTCACGGGGATAGATATCGCGCACGGTGAATTCGACCCCGCCACCGGAAACAACGGAGGAAAGCGAAACACGTTCACCGTTCAGATCGTAATACCTTCCGATGCGCTTATACCCGAAAAACGAACAGCGTATGGACAGGCTGACAAGACCTTCCTCGTTCGGGTGGGAGATAAGCGCTTCCTCGATACGCAGCTCGCTGCCGTCGGGAAGCTGCGCCGATGCGACTCTTGCGCGGAACGCAGCCGCTTCGGAGGCGGTAATATACCCCGATTCGGCAGTAAGCTCCACGCCGATCGTTTCCGGCGTGCCGAAGGCTTCCGCGATATCGTTGCGGAAGATCACCGCAGCCACCGCGCAGATCACCGCCGCGACGATGGCAAGATCAAGAATATTGAAGCGTGTCTTGCGCTTTTGCATTTAATGGATCTCCCCTTTTGTATATTGCGGTTTTGAATATATACCGTAAACCGCGCCCTGCATACCGAAAATAAACATTGACGCCGCAAGCGAACGTATATCGCACGGCGGGTGCAGCGAAAAGCAGCCGAGCGCAAGCACGGCAGCCGATGCCGCGGATGCACCGCAAACCGAAATCACATATGCGGAGCTGTTCATTGCCATACAGCCGAATATCCGCTGAAACATGAGCAGAAGTACCGCTGCAAACAGCACGGCAAGCACCGCGCCGCCGCATTCCGCAAGCGATACCCAGAAGGATACCCCCGCCGGGCGGAGATAAAACGGCGAAGCAAAATTGCGGCACACTACAAAGCCGACAACCGGCAGCACCACCGCCGCAC